>NZ_JBHYGG010000171.1:0-5845 GCF_051859125.1 Gemmata sp. | reverse complement strand
CGAGGGGTGTGCTGAAACCCTCGCTCGGCGCTCGGGCTCGGACCAGAAGGTACTTTCTGGCGCGCGTCTGTGCCGGCCCCGCTTCCGCCCCGCCGCCCGGTGCGGTACGCTGGACGGCATGACACCTCCCCCGATTCTCGACCGCGAAGAGTACGTCGAGCAGGCGTACTTCTTCCGCTCGCTCCGCGAGCGGATCGCCGACAACCAGGCGGCCCAGGACGTCCTGTCCCGGCTCCACGAGGAGGTGCTGAGCAGCACCCGGCTGCCGTACGCCGTGCAGTTCCTCGCGGCCGAGATGAGGCACAGCGGGCTCCTCGCCAGCGGCCTCTCGAAGATCCCGCACTACTTCACCGCGTTCCAGGCGTTCGTCGTCCAACAGGCCGAGTCCGAGACCTCGCGGTTCTCGATGCCGACGGCGCTGCTCGTGCTCGAGCGCGAGGCCGCGTACCGGGCCGACAAGCCGACGCGGCCCGGCCTGTTCGTGTACCAGTTCGAGTGCCTCGCCCGGAACCGCCTCGGGTACGTCGACGGGTGCGCCGCGGTCGCCGCCGACCCGATGTACGACGCCGACTGGCGGCAGTTCGTCGCCCGGCTCACCCGGCAGATCGGCGACATCGACTTCGCCGACCTCGTGTACCTGCGGTCCGAACTCTACGTGCTGGAGCAGCGGCGGACCGACCCGGCGTTCGTGCCGTCGATGCCGCCGCTGTTCAGCGAGAAGGAGGGGAAGATCGCGAAGGCGAGCCGCAAGCGCGACCCGCTGTACCTGTTCGCGGCGCTCCAGCGGCAACTCGGCTACCCCGAGGTGCCGCGGATCAAGCCCCGCGACGACGCGAGCACGAAGCTGGAGATGCTGGAGGCGAAGGTGCGTCAACTGGAGACCCGGCTGAAGCTCGCCGAGGGCGAGCTCCGCGGGAGCGTGGACCTGAGTCAGTTCGGGAAGCCGGACATCCTCAAGGACGACCCGAACGAGTGACAACGTGCTTGGTGGGGCAGGCATTCTTGCCTGCCTCCGGGCGCGACGGGAGGCAGGCAAGAATGCCTGCCCCACCACACGGCTATACTCCCGTGACCCCGCAAGTCGAGAGCGCTAACCCTCCAGCCTCGTCACGCCGAGGTCGGCTTCCCGCCGGAGATACGGAACGAGTTCATCACCTCGTACAGGTCGCCGCTGACCGCGACCTCGTCGTCCAGGAAGTCCTTGAGCCAAACGAAGTTCATCCGCTGCGCGATCGCGAGGAGCGGGAGCAGGTCGCCGAGGCGGACCCGGACGTCGGGCTCGGCGGGAACCCGCGGCTCGTCTTCTTCGTCGCGCGGCGGGTTGTACAGCTTCAGGTGAGCAACCATGCGAGTACCTCCGTCATTCGAGCAGTACCTATTCACCCTGTCTGATCGACCGCGTGCGCACGCGGCTTCACGCGAACCGGCCGGCCGGTGCCGATTTCCCGCACCGGGCCGCTAAGATGTCAGGGCCGGCGAGAGCTTGCCGGTCGGGCAGGTGGTGCAGGCGGAGCGGTGTCAGGACATGCCGGAAACGTTTGCGATCCTGGGCAGCGGGGGGTGGGGCACCGCCGTTGCGGTTCACCTCGCCCAGCGCCCGGACCACGCGGTCCGGGTCTGGAGCGCGCACCCTGAGGTCGCCCGCCAGATCCGCGACGCCCGTGAGAACGTGCGGCTCCTCCCCGGCGTCCGCATCCCCGAATCCGTTGTGGTGACCGCGGACCCCCGCGAAGCGACCGACGGGGCCGACTGCTGGGTCACCGCGATTCCGACCGCGTTCCTGCGCGACACGCTCGGACGCTTTCGGGGCGTCGGCGGCTCCGCCCCGGTCGTCAGTCTGACGAAGGGGATCGAGGCGGCGACGTTCCGGCGGCCGTCCGAGATCATCTCCGAGGTGCTCGGGGCCGGCCGCGGGGTGGCGGTGCTGAGCGGCCCGAGCCACGCCGAGGAGGTGGCCCGCGGGATGCCGACGTCGCTCGCGGTCGCCGCGGCCGACCTGAACCTCGCGGCGTGGGTGCAGCAGCGGTTCGGCACCGACCGGTTCCGCGTGTACACCAACGGCGACCTCGTCGGCGTCGAACTCGCCGGGGCGCTCAAGAACGTCGTCGGCATCGCGGCCGGGGTGTGCGACGGGCTCGGGTACGGCGACAACGCCAAGGCGGCGCTGCTGACCCGCGGGCTGGTCGAGATGACGCGATTCGGCGTGGCGCACGGTGCGGAACCAGCCACGTTCACCGGCCTCGCAGGGATCGGCGACCTGATGACGACGTGCTTCAGCCCGCACGGCCGCAACCGCCGCGTCGGTTACCGCCTGGGCCGGGGCGAGCCGCTCGCCGCCGTGCTCGCTGGCCCGCAGGTGGCCGAGGGGGTGTACACGAGCAAGAGCGCCCACGACCGCGTCGCACAGATGGGGCTCGACGCGCCGATCATTGCCGCCGTGTACCGCGTGCTCCACGAGGGGCAGGGGCCGCTCGCCGCCGTGCAAGACCTGATGACCCGCCGCCAGAAGCAGGAGCGCGTGTGACCATGCTCTCGATCGCGTTCAAGGAGTGGGCGGCGGTGTGCGGGGCGCTCGCGGCCGGGCGGCAGACGGTGATCCTCCGCAAGGGCGGGATCGCCGAGGCCGGCGGCGTGTTCGCCCCGGAGCACCCCGAGTTCCTCCTGTACCCGACGTTCTTCCACGAGCACCGCGTCGGCGTGAAGCCCGAGTTCGTGCCGCTCTTCGAGGCGGCCGAAGGCGCGCGGCCGGCCGCCGGCACCATCCGGTTCACGCACTTCGCCAGGGTCACCGCCGTGCGGCACCTCACGGGCCTCGACGACGCGCTCGCGCTCGACCCGTTCCACGTCTGGACGCCCGATGTCGTGGTGCAGCGGTTCCACTACCGCACGCCGGGGCTGTTCGCACTCGCGGTCCGCGTGTTCGCCCTCGCGGAGCCGCACGACCGCGTCGAGCGGCCCGAGTACGCCGGCTGCAAGACGTGGGTGGAACTCGCCGAGCCCGTGCCGACCGACTCCGCGACTCCGGTGCTCACCGACGACGAGTTCACAAGGGGGACGCCATGACGGATCGCAAGGTCGCGCTGGTCACCGGCAGCGGGAAGAAGCGGGTCGGGTTCCACGTCGCGGCGGCACTCGCGGCCCGCGGGTACGCACTCGTGATCCACTACCGGAGTTCGGCGGCCGACGCTCAGGAAACGGCCGAGCAGTTCGCCCGCGCCCACGGCGTCCCCGTTCACACCATCAAGGCCGATCTCGCGAGCGAACCCGAGGTGAAGGCGCTCGTCGCCGGCGCGCTCGCCCAGTTCGGCCGCATCGACGTGCTGGTGAACTGCGCCGCGATCTGGGAGCGGAAGCGGCTCGAAGACGTGACCGCCGCGGACGTCCGCGAGCACTTCGAGATCAACACGCTCGGCACCTTCCTCACCTGCCAGCATGCGGGCCTCGCAATGGTCGGGCAGGCGGCCGGCGGGTGCATCGTGAACTTCGGCGACTGGGCCGACGCCCGCCCGTACCCGGGCTACGCCGCGTACTTCCCGAGCAAGGCCGCGATCCCCGGGCTGACGCGCTCGTTCGCGGTCGAACTGGGCACGCGGAACCCCAATGTGCGGGTGAACGCGGTGCTGCCGGGGCCGGTGATGCTCCCGGACGACATGCCCGCCGCCGAGCGCGCCGAGGTCGCCGCCGCGACGCTGGTGAAGCGCGAGGGCACGCCCGAGCACGTCGTGCGGGCGGTGCTGCACTTCATCGACAACGACTTCGTGACCGGCGCGTGCCTCCCCGTGGACGGCGGCCGCACCGTGTTCGCGGGCGGGAACTGATCGCGTCGGAAAGTCCGGTGGTGCGGCCGCGCCGCGCCACTTCGCCCGCCGCCGCACTCTCACAAACTTGCCCGGCCCGTTCCGCCCGGTTAGCCTTCAGGTTGACCCCGCGCCCACACCCGGCGGAGCACCACATGCGTCACGCGGCCTGGATCACAGCCCTCTCGCTCCTCGTCGCCGGGCCGGCCCGCGGGCAGGACGCGAAGCCCGCCGTCGTGGCGAAGCTCGACGGGCACCGCGGCGGCGTCTCGGCCCTCGCGTTCAACCCGAAGGTGCCGGTGATCGCGACCGGGTCGGGCAACGGGGTCGTGCGGCTCTGGGAGGCGAAGAACGGCGACATCATCACCAGGATGGAGGCCGCGAAGCCGACCGGGGCGCGGGTCAACCACCTCGGGTTCTCGGCCGACGGCACGCTCCTCTCGGCCTCCTCGCGGAATGCACTGGTCGTGTGGGACATCGTGCCGCCGAAGCGAGAGGTCTTCGACCCCAAGGGCGGCGACCCGAAGGGCGAGCCCGGCAAGGAGCCGCCGAAGGACACCAAGGACCCGTTCGGGGGCCGGCCGGTGCCCATCGTGTTCGAGGACAGCCTCGGCACCGACGCCGCGAAGGTCGGGGTCGTCACCGGCGACGGCAAGCGGGCGTACCTCTCGTCGGGGGAGGGGGTGCGGGTGACGGTCGGCTCGCGGGTGTTCGCGCCGCGGCTCGGCCTCGACACCAACGACGACCTCAAGGGCGCGTTTGCTCCTTGGGCGGTCGCGGCGATCTCCGATTCCGAGAGCGCGCTCGTCGCGATGTACGGCACGGTGCGGGCCGCCGACAAGAGCGAGCAGCCCGCGCTGGCGCTCGTGGGCCTGGGCGACGCCAGGGTGATCGGCCGCGGGGCCGTGCGGCCGGCGACCGCGGGCCGCACGGCGAGCCTGAGCTTCGCCCCGGACGGCAAGTGGCTCGTGGCGTGCAACGGGGCCGAGGTGATGTACTGGCGGGTGCCCGGGAGCCAGCTCATCGAGGGCGACCCGAAGTTGCTCCCGAACGCGGCGGCGTACACCGCGGCCGCCGGGCCGAACGGCCGCATCGCGTTCGCGTCCGTCCCCGAGGACGGCAAGAAGGTGAAGGTGACGATTGTGGACCTGAGCGGCTCGCAGCCAAAGGTCGTCGCCACATACGCGACGAACTCGGATCGCGTCTCGGCGCTGGCGTTCTCGCAGGACGGCGCGCTGCTCGCCGTCGGCAACGACACCGACGGCGTTGTCGAGTTGTGGGACGTGGCGAAGAAGTGAGGCGAGTGCGTAACGCGGAAGTTGGGCACGGCCTCACGATTCCCAGTGCTTCCGCACCGGGCTACGAACGTCGACCCCCTACGGGGGTGAAGAGGACGAGTCACCGGTTTCGGTTTCCGCCCCGGAGGGGCCGGCGTTCGTAGCCCGGTGCGGAAGCACTGGGATTCATTCCGTCACCCGGCCCGCACCAACCCGAACGCCGCGCCATGGGACTGATCGGCATCGACCTCGGCACCACGTTCTGCGCGGTCGCGGCCCTCGACGACCGCGGCCGGCCCGTCTCCGTTCCGAACCGCGACGGCGACATCCTTACGCCGTCGGCCGTGTACCTCGCGCCGGACGGGTCCGCGGTCGTCGGCCAGCCGGCCCTCGACATGGCGCTCGAACAGCCCGAGCGGGTCGCGACACTTGTGAAGCGACGCATGGGATTACCCGACTACGGCCGTCCCGTCGCGGGTCGCGAGTTCCGGCCCGAGACGCTCTCGGCCGTCATCCTCAAGAAGCTCGCACAGGACGCCGCGGCCCACCTCGGCCCCGTCACCGGCTGCGTCATCACCGTCCCCGCGTACTTCGACGACACCCGCCGCAAGGCGACCATGGACGCCGGCCGCGTCGCCGGGCTGACCGTGCTCGACATCATCGACGAGCCGTCGGCCGCGGCGCTCGCGTACGCGGTCGGCACGGCGAGCGGGGGGGGGGGGCCCCCCCCGGGGGGCCCCGCCCCCGGGGGGGGCCCCCCCCCCCCCGCCC
>NZ_JBHYGG010000170.1:0-5907 GCF_051859125.1 Gemmata sp. | reverse complement strand
GAGTGATGCCAGATCCGGCGGACCCGGACCCGTGGCGGGTCCGAGCCCGAGCGCCGAGCGAGGGTCCACGTGGGCCCTCGCTCGGCGCTCGGGCTCGGACCAATACGAACCCAACAGATCCGGTATGCGTTGTCACGTTTCAGACGGGCACTGGCGCGTCTCGGGTCGCGGCGTCGCTACTCCGGTAACCTCTGGCGAACGGTTCACGTCGCCCGCCCCGTTCCGTGCCTCCGCCCCGGGCCGAATTCGCGCGACGTCCGCACTGAATCCGCACTGAACGCGAGAACGGCAGCGGGGTCAGGCATGAGGCGGGGCCGCGGCGCCGAGCGCCGCGGCCCCAGTTCCCTCTCACCCGGCAACGGTCAGCGCCGCCGACCGCCGAACAACCCGCGCGACTGGCGCCCGCTCGGGACGAACCCTTCGGAGTACGCGTACGGTTCCGAGACGTACACGGTCGGATACGCCGGGTACGCCCCCTCCGCGGCCGGGGCGTAGGAGCTGGGGGTTCCGCCACTGGGTGCCGCACCGGCCGGGCCCGGCTGCGCGTACCCGCTCGGAACGATGGTGCCATTGGTCCCGGTCCCGGTCCCGGTCGCGGAGCCCGGAGCGGAGGCGGTGGGCATCATGCTAGGCCCGGAGTAACTCGCGCCGGTGGTGCAGCAGCAGGGGTCGCTGACGCTCGCGTAACTGGCGGTCACAGTGCCGTAGCCCGATGGGGAGCTGTAGCCCGATGGGGAGGTGTAGTAGCCGGAGGAGCCGGAGTAGTAAGGTGAGCTGTAGTAGGAGCCCGAGCCGGAGTACGAGGGGGATCCGTAGTACGAGGATGATCCATAGTACGAGGGGGATCCGTAGTACGAGGGACTGTAGTTCTGATAGCCGTACCCCCCATACGAGCGCCCGGAGTACATGGACCCCAAGCCCTGGGAGGGGAAGCCGTAGCCGGGGTTGAAGGAGCCGTAGCCGGGGTACATGCCGCCCCCGCCCAACCCGCCGCGGCCCTGTAAGAACTGGGCGTCGGCCGGTCCCGCGGTCAAGAACAGGCCGACGGTTGCGGCGCTCGCGTAAAGCAGTGATTTCATGTTCGCCTCTCCTGTAGGTGGCCCCGGCGGACCGCCGGGGCCACACCGCTTCAATCTGTCCGCACCCGCCGTACCGTGCGACGGGCCACTCCCTGGGTTCCGACGCGTAGTAGTTAACTCCTGACGCACACCGAATCCCGTGGCACCGTATTCCCTGGCAAGCGCTTCTTCTGGTCCGAGCCCGAGGCCGGGCGAGGGTAGCGTGCGCCCCCGCCCGGCCTCGGGCGGAGGCCGGCCCGCCGAGCCCCGGAGTCACTCCTCCCGGTTCTTGTCGAAGCCGGTCATGAGCTTCTTGAGCGTCGCGATGTGCGTCTCAATAGTCTTCTGCCCTTCGGCCAGGACGGCGCTCGCCTCGGGCGACGCGTGGCGGCGGAACGTCTGAACCTTGTCGAGGAGAGCAAGGTGCTCGTCGAGTTGGTGCCCGATGAAGCGCTTGTCGAACTCGCGACCGCTGAACGCATCCATCTCGCGGCGGTAGTTGGCGATGCACTGGTCGGCCACCTCGTGGTCCACCGCCACCATCCCCGCGGCCTCCACCGGCAGCGGAGCCCCGCCGGAGGCCACCAGCCAGGCGGCGGGCCGGTCCGGCTGCGTGCCCGGTGCGGGGCGGACCGGATAGTCGTACCCGAGCCCCTGAAAGGTTTTCTTGAGGGTCTCGTGCTCGGCGATCTCGGCCCGGGCGAACGCCTTGGCGCCGTCCGATTGCAGCTTGGTGAGGGCGAATGTGCAGTTCGCGATCTGCTTGCGGCCGCCGATCAACAGGGCCGGCACCAGGAGCGCGTCCTTGGGCGGGACCGCCTGCGCACCCGGCTGCGGGGGCGTTTGCGCACCTGGCTGCGCGGGTGTTTGCGCACCCGGTTGCGCGGGCGTTTGCGCACCCGCAAGGCCGGGGAGCGCCGCGGCCGCGGGTAGGGCGAAGAGGACGTCACGGCGAGTCACAGGGCACCTTGGGAAGTTAGGATGGGGCGTACGATCGGGGGTCGGTGCAGCGCGGGTGCCCCGTCCGGCACGTCCGAAGTGAAGGGGGTTGTTCCCGACCCGGTAGGGCCGAACCCCGACACACCGGCGGGATGAATGCGTTCCGGCCTCCGGGGCGGGAGTGGCGGTGATCAAGACGGACGGTCGGGGCGACCACCGGCGAGTCGCGCGACCCTCGCCCAGGGAGACGCTCCAGCCCCTCCGGCTCTCCCTGGTCCCGGCCCGGTACTACGTCCGCCTCGTCGGGTGCTGAGTCGAGTGCCCGTCGTGCGGGGACTCCGTCGCCGTCTTCGAGGCCCAGGCCGCACGCCCCGGCCCGTACACCGGGGCCGCGGGCCGGGGGCGAGCACCCCCACCGGACCGCGGCCGAGGCCGCAATGTCCTCCGCGCCGCAGTGGCCGCCGCGGTCGGCGATTCAAGGACCCAGTTCGAGGTGGCCCAAGAGGCGCTCGGGGTCACAGACGCGGCGCGCTTCGATCCCGCCTGGCGGACCTCCGCTGTCGTCGCGCTGGCCCGCGGGATCGAAGCGGAGGCGGCGTACGACAGCGTGCCGATCCTGGCGGATGGGTTGCAAGACTCCGGGTGCGACGACGAACACCTCCTCGACCACCACCGGCTGACCACGCGACACGCCAGATGGTGGTGGGTGGTGGAGTCAACCCTGGGCGGTTGCTTGAGCCTGTTGTGAGCCTATCTCGTTGCGTCGCCATCTGACGGGTTCCGGGAACTCGACAATCGTACCCGAGTGACGTGACGGACGACAGGTGGGCGTTCGCGGCCCGTACCTGACCCTGCTGCGCGAGGACGCCGGCCAGCGTGGGTGCGCGCTGCGGGACGTGTTCGACGCGCTACCGTGGGTCATCAAGACCGGTGCCCAGTGCCGCACCTGTCGCACGACTTCCGGCCCCGACCGGCCGTGTGCCAGCAGGCCCGGCGCAGGCTGTCGGCTCGGTGCCTCGAGCACACGACCCACGGTCCCCGGTGCTGGCGCGGCTGCACTCGGAGGAGCGGGGCGCCGGCCAGGCGGGTCGTGTTCGTCGAGGGGACCGGCGTTCCGTGGCACCAGACCCAGCCGAAGGGGATCGAGTGGAACAAGGGCTGGTGGCGTCGGCCCGTTCCGGCGGGGGTCGCACGGGCTGGCACGAACGCCGCCCCGAGCCGGCGAGACGTTCGCGGTGTTGAACCACGTCACCATCCGGCACGCGGACAGTTCGAGCGGCCGCGGGCCGCACCCGCTCACCGCCCGCAGGACGACGCGCGGGTGTCTCGGACCCCAAGGACGGCGAGCGGTTCAGCGCCTCCGGGCTCCCTGTCGGGACCAACGCGGCGATCGACGCGCCCGCGAGGGCGGCGGGACGGTTCCAAAGGGGTCCGTCACGAACTGGTCCGTTGGCGGGGCTGACGGGAAGCCGCCGCTCGTGATGACGACGGCCGCGCGCGGCCGATCCGGCCGCCAGGTCTTCACCCCCCCGCGGCGTAGTCGCGGAGCACGGCGGCCGGGTCGATCGGCTCGGCCGCCGGCGTCTCGAACACGAACACCCCGAACCGCACCGTCAGCGGACGGTCCGGGGCGATGGTGAGGGGCACGCCCGGGGCCTCGGCGTCCCGGGTGCGCAGCAGTCCGCGGAGCTCCGCACCGGAGCCATCGAGCTTCCCCGTCAGGACCGCCCCGACCGGGTTCTCGGGGTGCGGAATCAGCACGGCCCCCCACCGCCGGCCGTCGGTCGTGGTCGCCGCCTCGATCCACGGGGCGTGCCCGCCGGGGCCGCGGCCCGGCGCGGTGCGGAACTCCCACCGCTGCGTCCGCGCGAGCCGGATCCCGAACCCGTTCCCCTCGTTGGTGTTCACGACCGAGAACGGGTCAGCGGTGACCGTGGACGCCCACCGGACGAGTACCCCGTGCGGGCGCCGCGAGAAATCGATCGTCCGCTTCTCGTTGGCGCGGACCTTCTCGAGCCGCACGCCCTGGGCGTAAGTCAAGGTGTCGGTGAGGGCGGACGCTCCCCACTCAACCGCCGCCGTGCGGGTCAACTGGTTCCTGCCCGGCCTGACAACTGCCGACTGGCCGAATAGGCACCCCCACACGCCCGGGGCTTTGACGGTGTGCGGCCAGCTTCCTTCGGGAAGGGCTTCGGACACGACCCGCCCGCCCGGGGCGCGGAGGTCGGCAAGGAACGGCATGGAGTACTTCGGGTCCGCCAGGTAGGTCGCGAACGGCTTGCCGCCAACGGCCACCTCGACCCGCTCCCCGACCCTGGTGAAGGTGGCGTCTTGGCCCGGCCGCGGCACCGGGTCGGTCACCGGGTCGGGGGCCGGCACCGGGGGCGGCGCGGCCCTCCCCCCGCGCGTCGCCGTCCACCCCGCCAGGCTCGCGCCCGCGACCAGCGCGGCCGCGGCGGCCGCCCACCAGGCGCGAGCGGGGCGGGGCCGGGCCGCCGGGGCGTCGGATGGGTCGGGGTCCGCGGCGAGGTCGGACCACACCGCGGGCGGTCCGGCCGCGGCAACCGCGGCGACCGCGGGCGCGCGGAGCGCGCCGACGACGTCCGCGAGCGAGGGGTACCGGTCGGCCGGGTCCCGGGCCATCATCCGCCCGATCAGGGCGGCCACCTCTTCGGAGACGTCCGGGCGGGCGTGCCGGACCGGGACCGGGTCGCGGAGCTGGCGGGTGAGCAGCTTCTGGGCCGGGGTCCCGTCCGGGAACGGCGGCCGCCCGGTGAGGAGGAAGTAGAACGTCGCGCCCAGGGCGTACACGTCGGCCCGGTGGTCCACCCCGCTCGAGTCGAGGGTCTGTTCCGGGGCGATGTAGTCGATCGTTCCCATGACCGCGCCGGGGTCGTGCCGGGCCGTTACCCCGTCGTCGTCGTCACCGGCGAACAGGCGGGCCAGCCCGAGGTCGAGCACCTTGACCACCCCGGTCGGGGTGACGAGGAGGTTGGCCGGCTTCACGTCCCGGTGGACCCACCCCTCCCGGTGCGCGTGGTCCAGGCCGGCGGCGGCCTGGGCGATGAGTTCGACGGCCTGGCCGACGGGGAGCGGGCCGCGGGCCCGCACGAGGGCGCCGAAGTCGCCGCCCGCGGCGTACTCCATCGCGAGGAAGTGGACCCCGCCGTCCTCGTCGCAGTCGAGGGCCCGGATGACGTTCGGGTGGTCGAGGGCCGCGAGCGCGGTGGCCTCGCGGCGGAACCGGGCCAGGGTGGCGGGATCGGCGGCCCTGCGGGGCGGGAGGATCTTGATCGCGACGCGCTTCCGCATCTTGATGTGCTCGGCCAGGAGGACCACTCCCGCCCCCCCGGTCCCGAGTTCGTCGAGAACACGGTACTTCCCCATGAGGGTCAGCCGCCGCCCCTTCCCCTGGAGGATCGTGCGGGCCTGGTACCCCGTGAGGAGGCCGTCGGCCGCGAGCCTCGCGACGGCGTCGGGCACCGAGACGGGGCGCGCCGCGGCGAGCCACGCTTCGAACCGCTCCGGGGGAACGCACCCGCTCTCCCGCACAGCGTGGAGGAACGCGGGCAAGTCGGGTCCGGGCACGCCGTTGGCGGTCGTCGTGTCCATCTGGTCAGGTTGGGCCGGGAGGGCTGCGGGGGGAGGCGCCGTCAGTTTACTGCAACACCCGCCGGCGCGGGCAGAATTATTCGCCTCGGATGGGGCGCGTGCCGAGACGCGCCGCCGAGATTTGCCGCCGACGCGGACGGTGTGTGGGCGCCCACGGGGGGCGAGGAGTATGCGGGCGGGAGCGCCCGCGCCCCGGCCGCCACCTCCCGGGCGCGTGTCACTTCCCGGCGGGCCGGGGGACGTGGCGGATGAAGTGGTCCTGCCACGCGGCGATGTGGGCCACCATCCGCTCCCGGGC
>NZ_JBHYGG010000169.1:0-5915 GCF_051859125.1 Gemmata sp. | reverse complement strand
CGTGAACCCTCGCTCGGCGCTCGGGCTCGGACCGGAACGGCACACGGGGCGGCCGTCAGCACGCGCGGCTGATGACGCACTTCAGGTAGCCGGACTCGCGGCACGACGCGGCGACCGGGTGGTCCGCGGCCGGCCCGCGGCGCTCGAGGATCTGCAGGTCGCGGCGGGCCTCGCTCGCGACCTGGGCGATCAGGTCCTCGAGGTCCGTCATGCCGATCAGCCCGGTGCAGCAGCACGACACGAGGACGCCGTCCTTGGCGAGCAGCTTCAGCGCGAGCTGGTGCAGCCGTCGGTACCCCTTGATCGCGTCGGGGACCGCGGCCCGGTTCCGGGCGAACTTCGGCGGGTCGAGCACCACCACGTCGAACTGCCGCCGCACCGCGACCATCCGGTCGAGCTGCTTGAACACGTCCTCGCAGTCGAACGCAATGTTGGTCAGGTCGTTCGCGGCGGCGTTGCGGCGCGCCAGTTCGAGCGCCGGCTCGGAGCCGTCCACGCCGAGCACCTCGGCCGCGCCGGCCTTCGCGGCGTACAGCCCGAACCCGCCGCTGTAGCAGAACGCGTCGAGCACGCGCTTGCCGGCGCACAGCTTCGCGACCGCGGCGCGGTTGTCGCGCTGGTCGAGGTAGTACCCGGTCTTCTGGCCCTCGGCGAGGTTCACGAAGACGCGCAGGCCGTTCTCCTGGATGCTCAGGTCGGCCGGGGGCGGCTCGCCCCACAGGAGCCCGTCCTGCAACTCGATCCCCTCGAGCTTGCCGATCCCCTTCTCGGTGCGGAGGTACACGCCGCGGGGGCTCAGGTGCTCGCACAGCACGCCCACGATCTCCTCGCGCCGCTGGGCCAGCCCGAGCGCGGTGAACTGCACCGTGAGCCAGTCGCCGTACTTGTCGACGACCATGCCGGTGAGGAAGTCGGACTCGCTGAACACGACGCGGTAGCCCGCGTCCGGGCCGTTCAACTTCAGCACGTCGTGGCGGAGCCGCACGGCGCGCTCGACGCGGCCGTGGAAGAACGCCCGGTCGAGCGGCGCGTCGGGCTCCCAGTTGTAGAGCCGCACCTGGATCTTCGACCGCGCGTTGTACAGCCCGCGGGCGATGAACTTGTCGGCGTGCGAGACCAGATCGACCTCGGCCCCGTCGGCGGGCTCGCCCTCGACCCGGTCGACGGCCCCGGCGAACACCCACGGGTGCCGGGCGTAGAACGGCTGCGCCCGCTTGGGCTTCACGACGACCTTGGGTGCCATGCGGTCTCCATTAACGGCGAGCGGGGGGCGCGGGCCCCCCGAGTGTATTGGGTTTGTGGCTGGTTCCCGGGACCGCGGGCGTCCCGCCCAGTGGCACTGGGTTTGTCTTCTGTAGCTGGCCTCTGTGAGGCCGGCGCTTCCGGTATTCCGTGTGCGTCCGGGGTCACAGACCCCGGCTACAACAACAAACCAAGTGCCATTGGGCGGGACGCCCGCGGTCCCAGGGAAAGATTGCGACCTCGGGGGGCTCACGCCCCCGCCCGCCCCGGACTACAGCCCGGCCTGGACGCGGCCGATGTACGCCAGCTCGCGCTCCAGCTCGGTCGGCCGGTCGCGGCTCTCCAGCATCGCCCGGACGCGGAGCAGCAGCTCGGTCTTGTTGATGGGCTTGGTCAGGAAGTCGTCGGTGCCGGTCTCGACGGCGGTCTCGACGTCGTTGGCCTGGTCGAGCGCGGTCACCATCAGCACGGCGACGTCCCGCGTGGCCGGGTCGGACCGGAGCCGCCGGCACACCTCGAACCCGCTCATCTTCGGCATCATCACGTCGAGCAGGATCAGGTCCGGCTGCCACGCCTTCGCGGCGGCGATGGTGTCCTCGCCGTTGTACACGATCTTCGTCTCGTGCCCGGTGCCGTCGAGGTGCGCTTCGAGCAGGTCGGCGTTCGGGGCGTTGTCGTCGGCGATCAGAATGCGTGGCATGGGTCACTCCGGTGCGTCAGAGGGGCATTATAGCGGGCCGGTCCGCGACACTCGGCGGATCGGGAGCTAATCTTGCCCCATGCGAGTGATTCTGAACCCCAAGCACGACGCGCACGTTCCCCCCGGCGAGATCGAGAACGGCGAGGTCATCCCCTGCTACGAGCGGCCCGAGCGGCTCACCGCGGTCCGCGCCGCACTCGAAGCGGCCGGCGGGCACACCTTCGAGGAGCCGCCGGTGTGCTCCGAGGACGCGGTCGCGGCGGTCCACGACCCGGCCTACGTCGCGTACCTCCGCGAGACCGCCGCCGAGATCCGCCGCTCGCGGGGCAGCACGCCCAAGGTGCAGTGGCCGACGGTGTTCCCCTACGGCCCCAGCCCGCGGGCCGGCGGCAACCGGGCGCTCCGCGGGCAGTTCTGCTTCGACACCTACACCCCCGTTCTCGGCGGCACGTTCGCCGCGGCGCTCGGCGGCGCGTCCGCCGCGCTGCACGCGGCGGACCTCGTCGCGGCGGGCGCGGCGAAACAGGTCTACGTTCTCACGCGGCCGCCGGGGCACCACGCCGAGCGGGACCGGTGCGGCGGGTACTGCTACTTCAACCACGCGGCGCTGGCCGCCGGGCGGCTCGCGAAGTTGGGGCGGGTCGCGGTCCTCGACCTCGACGTCCACCACGGCAACGGCGCGCAGCACATCTTCTACGACCGCGGCGACGTGCTGACCGTGTCGGTCCACGGCGACCCGGCCGGGCTGTACCCGTTCTTCTCCGGGTACGCCGACGAGACCGGCACCGGGGCCGGGCTGGGCGCGAACCTGAACGTGCCGCTGCCGCCGGGCACGGGTCCGAGGGAGTACCGGCCGGCGCTGGCCGCGGCGCTCGACGCGGTGCGGCGGTTCGCGCCGGCGTTCCTGGTGCTGCCGTTCGGGGCCGACGCGCACGAGGCCGACCCGATCGGCGGGTTCAAGCTGCCGACCGGCTACTTCCGCGAGATCGGCGCGGCCGTGCGGGAACTCGGGCTGCCGACGGTGGCGACGCAGGAGGGCGGGTACAACCTCGACGTGCTCGGCCCGTGCGTGGCGGAGGCGCTGCGGGGTCTGGAGGGGTAACGGGCGGGATCGTTCCGCCCGGAACGGGCGGGGCGTCCTCGGGCTGCGATCAACGAGCGCCTTGAAGACATCGGGGAACGTCCGTTGATCCCCGATGGAGCGACCGCACGCTCGGTTCGATCACAATTCGCCCGTTCCGCCCGGCACCGTGGAAGCCCTGCCCCGACGAGCTTGACGACACCAGCGGATCATCCCGAGTCGTGTTGATTGCTAACTGTAGCCGGCCTCTGTGAGGCCGGTGCTTGGGGTCTTCCACAGGCCCGGCCTCACAGAGGCCGGCTACAGAACGGATACGAACCCACGCGATTCCGGTAGGAGTTAGGCAGTTGGGCTCGGGTCTGCTTGTTTTTGGTGGGGCAGACATTCTTGTCTGCCGCCCGTCGCCTCACGAGGCAGACACGAATGTCTGCCCCACCAAGCCAACTGCGTCACTCCTATCCGGATCACTTCCCGCCGGGCGGGGCGTACTTCGTGAGCCAGCCGAACACCTCCTTGTGCCAGTACGCGCCGTTCTTCGGCTTCAGCACCCAGTGGCCCTCGTCCGGGAAGTTCACCATCCGCGACGGCACCCCCTGGCGCTGGAGCGCGCTGAACAGCTCGTGCCCCTGGCCGATCGGGCACCGGAAGTCGAGGTCGTTGTGGACCACGAGCATCGGCGTCTTGTGCTTCGCGAGGTTCCCGGCCTTCTTGTGCGGGGAGAACTCGGCGTACTTCCCGGGCTTCTCCCACGGGAGCCCGCCGTGCTCCCACTCGTCGAACCACAGCTCGTCGGTCGTGCCCCACATGCTCTCGAAGTTCCACACCGAGCAGTGCGTGATGAGGCACTTGAACCGCGGCGCGATGTCGTTGACCGCGAACCAGTTCATCATGTACCCGCCGAAGCTCGCGCCGGCCGAGCCGATGCGGTCCTTGTCGACGAAGGGCAGCTTCTCGACGTAGTCGAGGCCGGCGACGAGGTCGCGGTAGCACTTCCCGCCCCAGTCGCCGGTGATCTCGTCCACGAACTTCTGGCCGAACCCGGTCGAGCCCCGCGGGTTCGGCAGCACGACGACGTACCCCTGTGCCGCCCACAGCGACGGGTTCCACCGGTAACTCCAGCCGTCCTCCCACGCGCCTTGCGGGCCGCCGTGGACGAGGTACACAACCGGCCACTTCTTCTTCGGGTCGAACCCCGGCGGCTTGAGCACCCACATCTGCATCTCGCCGTCCTCGATCTTCACCTTCACCGACTCCGGCCGCGGCAGGTCGAGTTCGGCGAGGAGGGCGTCGTTGGCCTTGCTCACCTCGACCTGCCGCGTCGCGATCGAGTACATGTGAAGGCCACCGGGCGCGACCTGCTTCGGCTCCTCGGCCTTGATGACGAACGGCTCGACCTCACCGGTCGCTCGGATTTCCGGGGGCGATGTCATGCTTGCGACCAACCAGGTCCGCACGGTGCCGTCGCGTGAAGCCGTTAGCCCACTAACAGATTGGTACGCGCTGATGTGCTGCCGCATGTCCCCGGGCTGATCGATCCGAGTGACGTACTGAAGCGTCGCACCCTCCGTGTCGGCGGTGTAAAAGATTGTCGGCTGCTTGATGCGAGGATTGTCCACCCAGGTGAACTCGTTTGCCGAGCGGTCGTACTTCTCCAGGAGGGGTTTCGGCTCGCCCGCCAGCGTCCCGTCCGGCTTGCAATCCGCGACGACGATGTCCCACTTGTCGGCCTCGTAGCCGGCCTTCTTCTGGGCGCGCCACGCGAGCTTCTTGCCGTCCGGCGAGAACTTCGGGCCGCTGTCGGCGGCCTTGTTCGCGGTCGTCAGCGTCTCCCACTTCGGCGACGTGTTCGTGACGCTGACGCGGCACAGTTCGTAGTTCGTGCTCCACGCCTCGTCCCTCTCCGGCACCGCGGTGAACACGAGGTGCTTGCTGTCGGGCGTGAAGGTGAAGTCGTCGCCGCTCGAGAACGTGCTGCTCGTCGGGTTCGCGTCGCGGTCGCCGGGGGTCACGTCGCGGGGCTCCGGGAACTCCCCGGCCTTGTCACCGAACTTCGCCTCGACGACGAACAGGTGCTGCCGCTTGTCGCCGACGTACTCGTCCCAGTGGCGGTAGAACAGCTTGGTGAACACCTTCGCCTTCACCGGGCTCTTCTCGATCTCGTCGTCCTTGGCCTTGTTGAGCTTGTCGCTCTCGGCGAACGGCTTCTCACTGAACTCCGCGAACACCGACGACGCGAACGCGACGTGCGTGCCGTCCGGCGACCACTGCCCGTTGCTCGCGCCCGTCGAGATGTCGGTGAGTTGCTTCGGCTCGCCGCCGTCGGCCGCGACGACCCACAGTTGCGACGACCCGGAGCGCGTGGACTCGAACAGGATCTTCGTGCCGTCGGGCGACCACCGCGGGGCCGCGTCGCGCTTACCCTTCGGGTCGGTGAGCTGCTTCGGGGGCGTCTTCCCGTCCGTCGCGGCGACCCACAGGGCGGTGCTGCTCTTGTTGGCGTCGAGGTCGACGGTGCCGACCTGGTACGCGACCCGCTTGCCGTCGGGCGCGATCTGCGGCGCGGCGACCCGCTTGAACTTGTAGAGGTCTTCGATCTTCATGGGCCGCTTGTCGGCGGCGTCGAGGCGGGCGGGGGCCGCGAGCCCCCCGGTGAGCAGGATCAGCGCGGCGAGCGCGCCCGGTCGCAAGGCAGCGTACATGCGGAACCCCTGTAGCTCGGGAACGGACGGTTCCGTTGTACCCGATGCGCGGCCCGCGAAAAAGCGGCCCGGCGTCAGTACGATGAGGGCAGCGAAAGTGGTCGGTATGGGGCAGGTGTTCCGGTTGAGGTTCAGGTGGTTCCCCCTCACCCGCCGCGAAGCGCGGCGACCTCTCCCCGTAGGAACGGGGCGA
>NZ_JBHYGG010000168.1:0-71982 GCF_051859125.1 Gemmata sp. | reverse complement strand
CGCAACGGGCTCAGCGCCGCTCTGCTCGCGGCGCTGTCGTCGGGGTCGCCGGCCGCCCAGGGGTTCAAGCTCAAGGTACTCGCCCACCAGGTCCGGGCCCTCGACCGCGCCCTCGGGCGGTAGCACCAGGACTCGCTTCAACTTCATCATGCCGAGAACAGCTCAACAGGTGTGTAGGTCGAGATCGTGAGGCACCCACCACGTGATCGACTACCTCCTGGGGTTCGGACTGTTCTTACTGTCCGGCGGCCTGGTCGCGGTCACCGGTGGGCTGGAGCGGCGGCGGCAGAAGCGGGCGGTGGCTCGTCGCGCCGTCCGGGTGAGGGCCCGCGTCGTGGCCGTCCGCACCGAGTGCACCAGCGACGAGGGCGGCGTCGACGTCCACTACCCGCCCTGGAGTCCCGCGCCGCGGGGGCACTCGTCCGCGCCGGCGCGGCGGTCGGCCGGCTCGACGGGGCCGAGGTGCGCTCGGGCGGGGAGGTGGCGGCGTACTACGACCCGCTCGACCCGGGCCGCGTCGTGCTCGCGCCGGGCGACTGGCGGGGGCGGTTGCGCGATGGTCCTCGGGGTCGCTTCCGCCGGGATCGGCGTGCTGTTGCGGGCGTAACTGGCCGGGAAGTAGCGGGCGGGCTACTCGGGCCGCTCCCCGAAGTGGTCCTGCCAGTTCCGGGGGAGGACCGTCGGACGCATCGCCCGGCGGGGCAGGTCCCGGTCCCTCGCCCCTGCGGTGACCGACCAGACCACGTCGGCCGGCTACTGTACTTTGGTCACGGTTGTGGGCCTGGAGCGCTACGCACGCGGAAGGCCGCGATGCCCGCCCACAAGCTGCCGGACGTGGACCCGGCGACGCTCGACTCGGACCGGACGCTCCCGATCGGCCAGGTGGCGAACCTCGCGCCGTGCGTGGCCGAGGCGAACCACCATGCAGGTCAACGAACCTTGGACTCGGGCCGCGGGCGGGGCGGCTTTAGCCAGCACGTGCCAGCCACTGGAGCACCTGGGTGAGTACCTCGGCCGGCCGAAGCTCAGGTTCCGGATCGACCGATCCGGCCTCCCGCTTCTCTGGGGCGCCGTTCCCCGACCACGACCAGTGGTTGCGGCGCACGCAGCAGTCTGACCCCACGATCGTCAGTCGGGCGTGGGGCGTCAGGGCCTCCAACGCCGGCACCGCCAACACGATCTGGCCGGCCAGCGAGAAGCACTCGCGAATCGCGGCCGCGTCCCGTTCGGGGTCGCTGTACACGCCCCCCCAGGCCAGTTGCAGGAACATCCGCAGCGGGCCGTGGACGACGTAGTAGTGGATCGCGTACGAGTTCACCCCGTGGCCGCAGTGCGCGAGCACGGCGTACTCATCCACCTGAGCGCGTTCGACCTCCTCCACGTAGTGGAGGAGTGCATACGGCGACCGTTCGAGCGGCCGCGTGGAGTACGACCACTTGCCCAGTTTTTTCAAACGGCCGGCCAGCCCCTCGGGAATCGGGGGGAAGGCCAGCCCGGCTCGCTGGAACAACTGTCTCGCGTTGTCGATGTCGGTCATCGCGGACCCCTCACGTCCCACGGTGTGGCCGAACGGGAACCACGCCCGTCCCCGCCTCGCGTTCAGCCATCTTGCGACTTTCCGTAACGACTCCCCGGAGGTCGGCCTAACAGTGTCACGGGGCGGGACCGATGGCCTTCAGGACGGTCCCGGCCGCCAGGGCGTGACCGTCCGGGCTCAGGTGCACGCGGTCCGCGACGAACAGCCTCTCCCGGCCGTCCTTCGCCACCGCCCCGAACGCCGCGGCCACGTCCGCCACGCCCGCGTTCTTCTCCTTCGCCGCCTTCCGCACGGCCTCCGCGAGCGGGGCCGTCGTGTCCCACGCCGCCGCGGACGGGCACGTCGTCAGCAGGAGCACGTCGGCCTTCCCCTTCGTGGACCGCCGCCCGCGGTCCACCGCCTCGCCGCACGCGGCCTCGAACTCCGGGCCGCGCATCCCGGCCCCCCAGTCGTTGCCGCCGAACCAGACGGTGACCAGGTCCGGCTCCGGCACCGCGTCGAGCCACCGTGGGATTAGGACGAGGTTCTGCCGCAGTTGGGTGCCGCCGATCGCCGGGTTGTGGACCGCGACCTCGGACCCGTGCGCCGCCTTCGCCGTCTCCGCGAGCAGCGTCGGCCAGTTCGTCTTCCGGTTCGCGTGGTGCCGCACGTCGGTCAGCGAGTCGCCCATCGTGACTACGCTCACGGGTTTGCCCGCCCTGAGCTTCGCCCGGACCCGTGCGAGCGGGTCGCCGTCCGGCTTGTCGTCCTTCGCGTCCCGCTCGATGGCGGGCTCCAGCCGGATCTCGTCCACGGTGAACGTGTGGGCCGGGTAGTCGCCCCAGTACCACCACTTCCCGAACCACAGGGCCGACACCTTCGACGGCGCGTTGCCGCCCGCACCCAGGGGCCTGGCCTTCGGGCCGGGCAGCACCGGGACGAGGTCGGCCCACGCCGCCGTCACCTTCTGCCACTCCTTCCCCTTGACCGGGAAGCACAGGTCGTAGCGGACGGCGAAGTCGTCGTCGTGGATCAGTTGCAGCCCGGCGAACCCGTCGGTGCCGTCGCCCTTCACCCAGAACGAGAACCCCGCGGCCCTGTCCCACTCGGCGGTGCCGCGGACGCGGCTGGTGAAGAACGCACTGCGGGCGTCCGTGTCGAGCGTGAACTTGACGGCCCTGCCGACCTTGCCCTCGACCAGTTCGGCCGTCCCCTTGCCCTTGGGGGCGGCGAACGTCAACTCGTCCATCGTGGCGATGATCGGCCCCTCGGCCGGTGCGGCCCACGCGACGGCGGCACACGCGGTAGCAAGCGCGAACAACGGCAGGCGTGTCATGGTGGGCCTCAGATCAGGAAGGAATCGTAACGGTCGGGATCGCCCGGAGCCTCGTCACCTCTCTCAACCACGAGTCGGTTGCGAAATGCGGTGCTCGCTGCACGCGTACTTCGCCCGACCGGGGCACCAGACCGGGGTCCGGCCCTCATTCTCGGTCGGCCGTTTCGCCCGCGGCGTCCCCCGCCGGCACCTGGCATGCCGCCCACACCCCGTAGTGGTCCGTGACGGCCGCCGACGAACCCACGCCGCACGGGACGTCCCAGGTGCTCGACGGCGGGTCGCCGAGGGGCCGGAGCCCGCCGCCGAGGCAGATGTGGTCGATGCTCGGCCGCCCGGCCCGCCCGGGTAGCGGGTCCGTGGCGTCCCCGGTCACGCACGCCAGCCCCAGCGAGCCGAGCACCGTCCGCAGTGCCGCTTCTCCCGCGGAAGAACCGAACCGGGACGTGGCCGGGAGGGACTGGTTGAAGTCGCCCGCGACGCAGAACGCCGCGGACCGGGGCGTCCCCCACAGGCGTGCCCACTCCGCCGCCTGTTGCCGCACGGCCTCGCAGTAGCCCACCTCGGCCTTCCCCGGCCACCTGGGGTCGCCCGGCCAGGGCAGGACCGTGCCGACGACCACCACGTCCCGGCGTCCCGGCAGTTCGACGCGAGCACAGGCCATCCGGTCCGGTTCGACGTGGACCTCCAGTTTGCGGGCGGCTACCCGGGACCAGATCGCCACCCACCGGCGGTCCGCGGCCCAACCTGCGTCGGTTCCCGCCCGGATGTCGTCCGCCTCGCAGGAGTGGGCCACCAACCGAAAGTCGGTGCCCGGTGAGAACCCCAGCAGCGGCTCGGTGACCACCCACACGTCGGCGTCGACGCCGGCCATCGCACCGCGAACGGCGTCGGCCCGCCCCTGCGAGAGGGACCGGTCGGTCTGGAAGTTCCACGTCGCGATTTTCAACGGCGTCATGAGTTTCGACCTCGTCCCCACCAGCCCGACCTTCGATTCCGCTCGTTGCCGCACCCGCTTACCGGCCGCCGTCACCGCCCCACACCTTGACCGGCACCCCGTCGCGGTCGCCCTCCCACAACAGTGTTGTGCAGGTCCGCAGGAGCAGGTTCATCCACAGGAGGGCGTTGGCGAACGTCTCCTCGTCCGGGCTGAACAGCGCGAAGATGCTCGACGCGGCCACCAGGATCATCTCCTGCATGGCCCGGCTCACCGCCACCGTCAGCCGCCGCGGGTCGAGCAGGAACGCGCTCGACGCCAGCAGGTACGCCCCGTCGCACTCACCAGCACCACCGTCCGCTCCCCGCCCTGGAACCGCTCCACCGTGTCGATCGCCGACCGGGCCGGCAGCCCGGTCGCCGCGTCGATCACGCACAGCTCCGGGAACGCCTCCTGCAACGCCGCCCGCTGGGCACGGTGCGGGACCACGATCCCCAGCCCCTCCCCGGCCCATACCCTGCGCACAACCGGTCCCCGCTGCCTGCCGGCGTCGATGCGCCGGGGAGCCCTCAGCCGGGTGTCCCCTGACGACCCTCCCCGCGGGCGCGGCCGCGCCGCATGGCACAGTTGCTTCGCCGTCGACCTTGTGGCAGCCCGTGGCCCAACCAGCCACGCTCGCGCCGCGATACCGTCGACCGCGGCCGGCCTGTGGTGCAACAACCGGAGCCGGCCCCGCAGCACGGCGGTCTGCTGCAGCCACCGTCCCCCCCTTAGGAGCGTGTACACCGGCTTCTGCACCAGCAGCGCCACCGTCACCCGCTGCCCGTCCAGAGCCCGCGCCCGCTCCAGCGACCCCAGTTCCAGAGGGCGGAAGGCGGCGGCGACGACGAGCCGGAAGGCGGCGACCAAAGCGGCGGCTCCGCGAGGACGTGCCTGATGCTACCACGTCCACCGCGGTGGTAGCCAGCGGTCGGGTGCGGCAGTCGCGATCGCGGTCGTTGGAGTGGTTCTTACGAGTGCCGGCAGAGCGTCGGGAATTGGCCTCGGTTGGCGGAGCAGGTGCCACTGCGGCCACGGCCCCTTCAGAGTGGGACCGATTCCCGACTCTCTGTCAGCTCCGTGGCCGGTCCGACGGTGTCCGCAGTCCGCGATCTTTGCGAGGCCGCCGCAAGCAGGCGGTGAAAGCGGTGGCTGATGGCCAAACCCGCGCCACGGTCGCCGCGGTGTTCGGCGTCCACTACAAGACGGTGGCCCGCTGGGTGCGGGCGTCACATCACCCCGGCGGGTTGGAAGCCCGCCCGCAACCCGGACCGACCCCGGCGTTGACCGATGGTCATCTGCGGCGGCTCGAAGCCCTACTGGCGAAGGGGGCCAAAGCCCACGGGTGGCACAACCAGTTGTGGACGGCCGCCCGAGTGGCCCGCCTCATCGAGCGGCACTTCCGCATTGCTTACCACCCGGAACACGTTCGCAAGATTCTGAAGCGGCGGCTCGGGTGGTCCAGCCAGAAGCCGAAACGCAAGGCGCGGGAGCGGAACGACAAGGAGGTGGCGAGGTGGGTGGGTGACGAGTTCCCTCGCATCGTCCGAGAGGCGTGGGCGCGGTCGGCGTATCTGGTGTTCCTGGACGAGTCCGGGTTCACTCTCACCCCGACCGTCCGCCGCACGTTCGCCCCGCGCGGGAAGACGCCCGTGCTGTCCGCGTGGGACCGGCGGGACCGACTGTCGGCCATCAGTTGCGTCACCCTCAGCCCGGTGGCCGGGCGGCCCGGCTTGTATTTCGACCTGCTCGACCACAACGTCCGGGGCGACGATGTGGTCGCCTTCCTGAAGGACGTTCACCGGCGGCTCGGGCCGCTGACGGTGGTGTGGGACCGGAGCAGCATCCACGGCAAGTCGAAGGGGGTGAAGAAGTGGCTGGCTCGACACCCGGACGTGGTGGCCGAGGACTTCCCCGGATACGTTCCCGACCTGAATCCGGATGAGGGCGTCTGGGGGTGGGCCAAGTCCGGGGGGCTGGCCAACCTGGCGGCGAACGACGTGGGCGAGCTGTGGGACCGGGTCGTCGACGAACTGATTGAGGTGAAGTCCCGGCCCGACCTGTTGAGAGGCTTCATACAGCAGACCGGATTGCCGGGTGTCACACTCGCCGCATAACGGGGATCATTCACGAGGCTGGACGGAGTAGCCCGGCGTAAACGCCGGGTGTGAAAACCCCGGCGTTTACGCCGGGCTAAATGAAGCACGACCTGAACGGTAATTTGTTACGGCTAAAAGGATTGAATTGACGCCGGCCCCGCGACCGACTACCCTTTACTTGTGAGAATGACCCCGCCACGTCGTTCTCGGAGCTCGCCGCCTGCCCCCACTGCATGCCTCCCGCCCGGACCGTTTCCGGGACTCGCCTGACGCGACTTCGGTCGCCCGCACCGAACACTCTCCACTTACAACCAACCCGACCCCGACAGGAGTCCGCTATGAATTTGTTGAGCCGTTGCATGGGTTCCCCGCTGAACCGCCGCAACTTCATGCACGTCGGGGCCATCGGCGCGCTGGGCCTCACGCTCGACCAGTACATGCGGCTCCAGGCGGCGGCCCCCGCGGCACCCGGCGCGAAGAAGCCCAAGGCCGAGGCGTGCATCCACATCTTCCTGCCGGGCGGCATGGCCCACCAGGAGAGCTTCGACCCGAAGCCGTTCGCGCCGGTCGAGTACCGGGGGCAGATGGGCACGATCCAGACCAAGCTCGAGGGCGTGCAGTTCAGCGAGTGCCTGCCGAAGACGGCCGCACTCGCCGACAAGATCACCGTCGCCCGAGCGATGACGCACGGCGAGGCGGCCCACGAGCGCGGCACGCACAACATGTTCACCGGCTACCGGCCGAGCCCGGCGCTGAAGTTCCCGAGCATGGGCAGCGTGGTGAGCCACGAACTCGGCGTCAGGAACAACCTTCCCCCTTACGTCGCGGTGCCGAGCATGCCGGCCCAGGACGCGGGCAGCGGCTACCTCAGCAGCAGCTTCGCCCCGTTCAGCCTCGGCAGCGACCCGGCCAACGCCGGCTTCCGCGTGCAGGACCTGACGCTGCCCGGCGGCGTCACCCCGGACCGCTTCACGACCCGCCGCAGCATGCTCGACGCGGTGAACGCGCACTTCACCGGCAAGGAGAAGTCGGACAACCTCGACGCGATGGACACCTTCTACCAGCGGGCCTACGGGCTCATCAGCAGCGAAAAGGCCCGCGCCGCGTTCGACATCAACGCCGAGCCCGCGGCGCTCCGCGACCAGTACGGCCGTAACGCCGCCGGTCAGCGATTGCTCATGGCCCGCCGGTTGGTCGAGAGCGGCGTGCGGTTCGTGACGCTCACCTACGGCGGCTGGGACCTGCACGGCGGCATCGTCGCCGGCACGAAGAACCAGCTCCCGCAGTTCGACCAGGCGTACGCGGCGCTGCTGACCGACCTGCAAACCCGCGGGCTGCTCGACAGCACGCTCATCATGATTTCGAGCGAGTTCGGCCGCACGCCGAAGATCAACGCGACGGCCGGCCGCGACCACTGGCCGAAGGTGTTCTCGGTGGTGCTGGCCGGTGGCGGCATCAAGAAGGGATTCATCTACGGCAAGTCCGACGCGACCGCGTCCGAGCCGGAAGAGGACGGGCTGACGGTCGAGGACCTGGCGCACACGGTGTACCACTGCCTGGGCGTCGACGCCGACAAGCGGCTGATGTCGCCGGGCGACCGGCCGATCGACATCGTGCGCGAGGGCAAGACGCGCAAGGAACTGCTGGCGTAAGGGAAGAGGAGTCTCCCGCAGAGCCGCACAGTCGCAAAGAGAAAAGCAGTAGGAGTTGGCACCATGACGTTCCGCATTCTGACTTCCCTTTGCGTTCTTGGCGGCTTTGCGTGCGATCCGACTTTCGCTGCCTCCCCATCCCTCGGCGTCATTCAGCCCCGCGGGGCGCAGCGCGGCACCGAGGCCGTCCTCACGTTCGCCGGGGCACGCCTCACCGACGCGCAGGAGGTGCTCGCCTACTACCCCGGCATCACGGTCAAGAAGCTGGAGGTGGTCAACGACGCCACCCTCAAGGTGATGGTCGCCATTGCCCCCGACTGCCGGCTCGGCGAGCACGCCTTCCGCGTCCGCACCGCGAGCGGAGTCAGCGAGGTGCGGACCTTCTGGGTCGGGGCGCTGCCGGTCGTCGAGGAAGTCGAGCCGAACAGCGAGTTCGACAAGCCGCAGCCGATTCCGCTGAACGTCACGGTTCACGGCGTCGTGCAAGCCGAGGACCAGGACTTTTACGTCGTCGAGTGCAAGAAGGGGCAACGGCTGTCGGTCGAAGTCGAAGGAATGCGGCTCGGCGTCGCGTTCTTCGACCCCTACGTCGCGATTCTCGACGCCAAGCGGTTCGAGTTGGCAACGGGCGACGACTCGCCGATCGCGCAGCAGGACGGCGGGTGCTCGGTCGTGATCCCGGCCGACGGCAAGTACGTCGTGCAGATCCGCGAGAGCGCTTACGGCGGTAACGGCGGCTGCCAGTACCGGCTGCACGTCGGCAACTTCCCGCGGCCCACGGCCGTCGTTCCCGCGGGTGGCAAGCCCGGCGAGGAACTGGAACTCACGTTCCTCGGCGACCCGTCGGGGCCGATCAAGCAGAAGGTGAAGCTCCCGGCCGACGACGGCAACGGCACGTGGCGGATGCACTGCCAGACGCCCGAAGGCGTCAGCCCGACCGGGTTCAGGTTCCGGCTCGTCGACGCGCCGAACGTGTTCGAGTCGGCCGGCAACAATGCCGCCGCGACCGCGAGCCCCGGCGCCGCGGTGCCTCCGGGGCCGGCGCCCGCGGCGTTCAACGGCGTGATCGCCGCCGCCGGCGAGGTCGATTTCTTCAAGTTCGCCGGCAAGAAGGGGCAGGTCTTCGACGCCCGCTGTTACGCCCGTGCGCTCGGCTCGCCGCTCGACCCGGTGCTGTACTTCGGCAACGCCGCCGGTGCCGCGCTCGCGTCGAACGACGACGCCGGCGGCCCGGACAGTGCTTTCCGCCTGACGGTTCCCGAGGACGGCGTCTACACCCTCTGGGTCCACGACCACCTGCGCAAGGGCGGCCCCGATTACTTCTACCGCGTGGAACTCACGCCCGTCGCGCCGTCGATCAGCACGACGATTCCGCGCGTGGACGGCAACAACCCCGCGAACCAGGACCGCCAGACGATCACCGTGCCGAAGGGCGGACGCTACGCGTCGCTGCTGATCGCCAACCGTGCCGAGTTCGGCGGCCCGCTCGTGATGGGCCTGGGCCAGCTCCCGCCGGGCGTCACGCTCGCCGCCGACCAGATGGACCCCGGGCTGAACGTGGTGCCCGCCGTGTTCGAGGCCACGCCCGCGGCCGTGCCGGGCGGCTTCCTCACGACGATCACGGCGACGCACGCCGACCCGATGGTGAAGGTGCCGAGCAAGACGGCGTTCGACGCGGCGTTCGTGGTGTCGCAACCGGGGCAGACGGTGTACACGCGGCACAACACCGACCGCACCGCGATCGCGGTCGCCGAGGCCGCCCCGTACTCGATCGACGTGATCGAGCCGAAGGTGCCGCTCGTGCAGAACGGCGTGCTGAACCTGCGGATCGTGGCGAAGCGGGCCGAGGGCTTCAAGGGGCCGATCACCGTGTTCCCGCTGTGGACGCCGCCGGGCCTGGGCATTCAGGGCTCGGCCGTGATCCCGCCGGAGGCGACGGAGTGCGTGCTGCCGATGAACGCGGCCCCGACGGCCGCGCCGCGGAAGTGGAAGACCGCGGTGACCGCTGTGGCCGACGCGGGCAAGGGGCCGGTGTGGACGTCGAGCCAGTTGTTCACGCTGGAGGTGGCCGCGCCGCTCGTGACGATGACGATGGAACGCCCCGCGGTGGAGCAGGGCCAGACGACGCAACTATTCTGCAAGGTCGCGGTGGTGACACCGTTCGAGGGCAAGGCGAAGGTGACGATCTACGGCCTTCCCGCAAAGGTGGCGACGCAGGCGATGGAACTCACGAAGGACACGAAGGAGATCGCGTTCCCGATCGTGGCCGACAAGACGAGCCCGGTCGGCAAGCACGGCGGCATCTTCGCCCAGGTCGTGATCGACAGGGGCGGCGAACTCATCACGGGCAACGTCGGCGGCACGGAACTCCGCATCGACGTGCCGCTGCCTCCGAAGGTCGCCGCGGTGGCCCCGCCGATGCCGAACCCGGCGGCCACCACGCCCCCGCCGATGCCGATGACGAACCAACCGCCACCGAAGCGGCTGACGCGCCTGGAGCAACTACGGTTGGAGCAGGAGGAGCGAGAGAAGGCCGCCGCGGCCGGTGGGGCGCCCGCCCCAAAGAAGGAAGAACCGAAGAAGGAAGAGCCGCCGAAGAAGTGACAACGCTCCCAGGGGTGTACACCCCTGGCTACTGGCGGACGCCCCGTGTGGGGCGGCAAAGACAAATGATCCGTCGCCTCGCGCTTCGACCCCAAAGGGGTCACCAGTAATAGCCAGGGGTGCAAACCTCTGGCCGTCTGATCAGATGCCCCACCGCTTGAGGCTCAACGATATGCGTTCCTTGCTTTCCCTCTGCGTGCTCGGCGTCCTCTGCGGTGAGTCACGCGCCCAGACCGTCGCCGTCTACCCGCCCGACATCAGCCTCGAAACCGCACGCGACCGCCAGTCGTTCGTCGTCCAACTCACGCAGCCCGACGGCATCACGCGCGACGTGACGGCACAGGCCCAGGTCGCGTTCGCCAACCCGGCGCTCGTGCGGCTCGACAAGGCCGTCGTGTACCCCGTCGCGGACGGCGTCACCGAGATGACCGTCACGCTCGGCGCGCAGGTCGTGAAGGTGCCGGTGAAGGTGCTGAGGGCGAAGGAGGACCAGCCGATCTCGTTCAAGCAGGACGTGATGCCCGTGTTCATGCGGGCCGGGTGCAACGTCGGCGGCTGCCACGGCGCGGCCCGAGGCAAGGACGGCTTCCGCCTGTCGCTGTTCGGCTTCGACCCCGAGGGCGACCACTACCGACTCACCCGCGAGTTGAACGGCCGCCGCGTCAACCTCGCCATTCCCGCGGACAGCCTGCTCATCGACAAGGCGACGGGGAAGGTTCCGCACACCGGCGGCAAGAAGGTCAGCGAGGGCGACGAGTACTACCAGGCGATGATCCGCTGGCTCGAAGCCGACGCCCCGCTCGATGCGCCGACAGTGACGCTGCCGGTGAGCATGGAGGTGTTCCCGCCGTCGGCCGTGCTCGACGGCAAGGGCGAGAAGCAGCGGATCGTCGTGCGGGCGAAGTACAGCGACGGCACCGACCGCGACGTGACCTCGCTGGCGCTGTTCCTCACCAACAACGAGAACTCCGCGAAGATCGACGGCAACGGCGACGTGGCCGCCGGCGAGCGCGGCGAGTCGTTCGTGATGGCCCGCTTCCACACGTTCACCATCGGCGTGCCGTTCATCACGCTGCCGAAGGCGCTGCAGTTCGTGTGGCCGAACTCCCCGGAAGCGAACTACGTCGATACGGGCGTCAACAACAAGCTCAAGAAGCTCCGCATCGAGCCGAGCGGCGTCTGCTCCGACGAGGTGTTCGTCCGCCGCGTGTACCTCGACGTGATCGGCCAACTGCCCACGCCCGAGGAGTACGCCCGGTTCATGGTGAGCACGCTCCCGGACAAGCGAACGCTGCTCGTCGACGAACTGCTCGACCGCAAGGAGTTCGCGGAACTGTGGGTGCTGAAGTGGGCGGAACTGCTCCAGATCCGCAGCAGCAACCAGGTCTCGTACAAGTCGATGCTGCTCTACTACAACTGGCTGCAGGACAAGATCGCGCGGAACGTGCCGACCGACGAGTGGGTGAAGGAGCTGCTCGGGGCCAACGGCGGCACGTTCAAGAACCCGGTGACGAACTACTACCAGCTCGAAACGGACGTGCTGAAGGTGACGGAGAACGTGGCCCAGGTGTTCATGGGCATGCGGGTCCAGTGCGCCCAGTGCCACAACCACCCGTTCGACCGCTGGACGCAGGACGACTACTACGGCTTCGCGGCGTTCTTCACGCAGATCGGCCGCAAGGCCGGCGACGACCCCCGCGAACTGATCGTGTTCAACAGCGGCGGCGGCGAGGTGAACCACCCGGTCCGCGGCCGGCCGATGCCGGCGAAGTTCCTCGGCGGCACCGCCCCCGCCGACGTGGCCGGGAAGGATCGCCGCGTGGTGCTGGCGAACTGGCTGGCGAGCCCGGAGAACCCGTACTTCGCGAAGAACCTGTCGAACATCGTGTGGGCGCACTTCTTCGGCCAGGGGATCATCAACGAGGTGGACGACGTTCGCATCTCGAACCCCGCCAGCAACCAGGAACTGCTCGACGAACTCGGCAAGCGGTTCACCGGCTACAAGTACGACTTCAAGAAGCTGGTCCGCGACATCTGCACGTCGCAGACGTACCAGCGCTCGACGCAGCCCACGAAGACGAACGAGAGCGACACGCGGAACTTCGCCCGCGGGCCGATCCGCCGCATCCGTGCCGAGACGATGCTCGACCTGATCACGCAGGTGACCGACACGAAGAACAAGTTTCAGGGGTTGCCCAACGGCGCGCGTGCGGTGCAGATCGCGGACGGCGGCGTGACGACGTACTTCCTGACGACGTTCGGCCGCCCGACGCGCGAGACGGTGTGTTCGTGCGAGGTGCGCCTGGAGCCGACGCTGTCGCAGAGCCTGCACCTGCTCAACGGCGGCACGGTGGAGCCGAAGATCGCGCAGGGCGGCCTGGTGGCGAAGATGCTCCAGGAGAAGAAGACGCCGCCGCAGATCATCGAGCACCTGTACGTGCGGTGCCTGAGCCGCGCGCCGACGGCCGCCGAGATGAAGACGCTGACCGACATGGTGACCGCGAACCCGAACAAGCAGCAGGCGCTGGAGGACGTGTTCTGGGCGATCATGAACTCCCGCGAGTTCATGTTCAACCACTAACCTTGCGTAGCCGCGACCCGGAGGGAAGCGCGGAACGCGGGCCAACGTGGCACGCTCCCCTCCGGGTCGCGGCTACGCGGGGATCGGGATTTTCACTGCATAGGGTCGCGAATGGCGTGGGCGACCGAGTTTGAATGCGACCGATGCCGCCGGGTGTATGACGTGACCACGAGCGACCTTCGTGAGTACGTGATGCAGGGCGGTCGCCGCGTACCGTGCATGATTCGCACGATCTGGTGTCAATCGTGCGAAATGCTAACCGAAGGCGAAAAAATCGAATCGCTCGAAGCGTTGCGCAGCGTTATCACCGATCCGGACTTTGCGACAAGTGATGTCGCTACAACCCGATTGGCTTGGCTCGAACAGCGGCAATCCCCGCCCCGATGTCTTCGATGTGGTTCGACGAAGATTGCGGAATGGTCCAATGGCGACTTACACCCCGGATGCGGTGGGGTTTTGGTGGATCGGATGAGTTGCATCCATTACTCCAGCGCTCAACACTTGGTGTACGACGCGGAAGGCGTTCCCCTGAACCACAAATGGAACGGCCGGTTCAAACAATGGCTCTCACGCCGGTTCAGCCGATGGCTCTGACTTCCCTTGAGGCTTCCTGATATGCGGCAATCGATGTTCCTGTTCGCGGTGGCGGCTCTCGTTCTCGCCACGACCGGCGGCGAGTCGCGGGTCCGCGCCGACGCCAAGAACCCCACGTACGTCGATGACGTCACGCCCGTGCTCAAGCAGCACTGCATGAACTGTCACGGCAACGACAAGCAAAAGGGCGGCCTCAACCTCGCCACGTACGCCAGCACGCAACAGGGCGGGTCGGCGGGCGTGGTCGTCACGCCCGGCAACCCGGACAAGTCGCGACTCTTCACGCTCACCGACCACAAGGAAGAGCCGAAGATGCCGCCGAACCAGCCGAAGATTCCGGCCGAGCAGGTCGCGCTGCTGAAGCTGTGGATCGAGCAGGGCGCGAAGGAGAACGCCGGCAGCAAGGTCAACATCCCCGTGTTGCCGAAGACCGACATCGGCCTGAAGTCCGTCGTGAAGGGTCGGCCCGAAGGGGCGCCGCCGATGCCCGTGGCCGGGAAGTTGAAGGTCGAGCCGGTCGTGGTCGCGCGGCGGCCCGGCGCGGTGCTGGCGCTGGCGACGAGTCCGTGGGCGCCGCTCGCGGCCGTCGGCGGGCAGAAACAGGTCATCCTGTACAACACCGACAGCGGCGCACTGCTGGGGTTCATTCCATTCGAGCACGGGCAGATCAACAGCATCAAGTTCTCGCGCAACGCGCGGTTCGTGCTGGTGGCGGGCGGGCGCGGCGGGCAGTCCGGCAAGGCCGTGCTGTTCAAGGTCGAGACCGGCGAAAAGGTGCTCGAGGTCGGCAACGCCGAGAGCGACGCGATCCTCGCCGCCGACATCTCCGCGGACCAGACGCAGATCGCCGTCGGCGGGCCGTCGAAGATCGTTCGCATTTACAACACGCTCGACGGCACCGTGCTCCGCGAGATCAAGAAGCACACCGACTGGGTGACCGCCGTGGAGTATAGCGCCGACGGCGTGTTGCTCGCCACCGGCGACCGCAACGGCGGGCTGTTCGTGTGGGAGTCGTTCACGGGTCGCGAATACTTCAGCCTCCGCGGGCACACGGCGATGATCACCGACGTGTCGTGGCGTGACGACTCGAACGTGCTGGCGTCGAGCAGCGAGGACACGACGATCAAGCTCTGGGAGATGGAGAACGGCGGGAACATCAAGAATTGGGCCGCCCACCCCGGTGGCGCGGCGGGCGTTTGCTTCACGCACGACGGCAAGCTCGCCAGCACCGGCCGCGACAAGGTCACGAAGGTGTGGGACCAGAACGGCGCCGCCGTGAAGGCGTTCGATTCGTTCCCCGACCTGGGACTCCGCGTCGCGGTCACGCACGAGAACGCGAAGGTGATCGCGGGCGACTGGTCGGGCGTCGTGAAGACGTGGTCCGTCGCCGACGCGAAGGTGCTCGCCGTGCTCGACGCGAACCCGCTGCCACTGGCCGAGCGGCTCAAGCAGGCCGAGGCCGCGTACGCTGCTGCGACTGCCGCGGTCGCGCCGGCACAGGCTGCGTTCACCGCTGCCGAGGCGAAGGCGAAGGCCGCGACCGATGCCTACAACGCCGCCGTCGCGAACATGAACACGATCAACGCCAACCTCGCCGCCGCGAACAAGGCGGTGGCCGACAACACGGCGGTCGCGAACGCGAACAAGCCGCTGATGGACGCCGCGAAGGCCGAGGTGGACAAGGCCACGCCGGTCGCCGCGGCTGCCGCGAACAAGGCCGCCGCCGTGGAGGTGGTCGTTGCCGCGGAAGCGGTCGCCGCGAAGGCCATCGCCGACGCCGCCGCGAAGGCGCCGACGAACGCCGACCTCGCCGCCGCGAGCAAGAAGGCGACCGACGCACTCGCCGCGTTGAACGTGGAACTCACCGCCACGAGGAAGGCCGCGACCGACACCGCCGCGGTTGTGGCTGCCGCGAACGCGAAGTTCGCCGCCGCATCGAAGCTGTACACCGACGCGATGGCCGCGGTCGCCGCGAACCAGAAGAACGCCGCGGCTCTCACGCCGATGGTCGCGCCTGCCACGACTGCAGTCGCCCCCGCGAAGGCCGCACTCGACGCGGCCGCGGCCGGCGCCACCCCCGCGAAGGCCGCGCTCGACGCCGCAACCGCGAACGCGGCGAGGTCGAAGGCCGCCGTCGACGCGATGAAGACGCCACCCGCACCGGTACCTGTTCCGGTCCCTGTGCCGCCGACCCCGACGCCCGTTCCAGTGCCGCCGAAGAAGTAACTTCACTTTCCCTCGATGTCGCAATCGGGCAGAGCGAGCCGAAGTTTCGCGACGCCCTTCCGGGTAGCCTTCGTTCCGTCGATGTTTAGCGACTCAAGGTTCGACGAGTTGAGGAGGTGGCCCAGTCCGACGTCGGTTACCCGTTAGCAGCCCACCAACGACAGCGAGATCAGGCCGGTCAATCGGGCCACGTGGGCGAGCCCGTCGTCGCCGATATCGGTTCCGTCGAGGCTCAACTCGTTCAACGTGGCACAGGGTGCGAGGTGGGCCAACCCGGAGTCGGTGACCCTCGTTTCATTCACGTAGAGCAGCCGGAGCGTTTTCACGCGCGCGCAGTGTTCGAGCCCGGTGTCCGTCAGAGCGGTCCCGTCGAGCCCGAATTCCGCCAGGCATACCATGTCACCGAGCGCGTGAAGGTCCGCATCCTTCACGCCACTGCCCCCCAGCCACAACGATTCGAGTTTTGTGAGTCCGGGGAGGCCCGAGAAGTCCGCGTCGGTCAGCGGGGTGTCCCGGAGGTCCAGTTCCGTCAGGTTGGGCATCCCGCTCAGGGAGGGCAGACACGACCCCTCGATTTGCGTCTCAGACAGGCCAAGTTGTTTGAGATTCGGGATGCCGATGAGGCCTCGAATGGCCGCGTCCGTGACGCCACTCCGGTCCAGTAACAATGTCTCAAGTTTCGGGTGCCGAACGAGCCCGCTGAAGTCCGCCCTCGTCAACGGGGTGCCGGACAGGTCGAGCGCCTCCAGGTTGAGCAAGCCGCCCAGGTGCGCGAGGCCTGACCCGTCGATGTCCGTGCCCGACAGGTCGAGTCCCCGCAGCGCCACCAGGCCCGCCAGGTATTTGAGCGCCGCGTCGTCGCAGCGGCACCCGCGCAGGTCGAGGACGCGGAGGTGGCGGAAGGCGGCCAGGCTCGAGTAACTGGCCGCCGTCAGCGCGTTGCCGTTCCGCACGCCGACGGTGACGAGTTGCTGGACGTCGGCGAGCGCGCCCAGACCGGCCAGGTCGTTCTCGTCGCTCGGGGCGAGCCTCATGAAGTAGATCTCCCCTTCCCGGATCTCGACCCGCGCGGGGGTCTCGCAGACGAGTTGCCAGTCGTTGGCGTCTCCGTCCCCGAGTTGTCCCTCGCAATCGTCCTGGTCTCCGATCTCTTGGTCGTCTCCAGAAAGTGGTTCGCCGCTGTCGCCCGGCGCCGCGCTACCGCTGTCCTCTGGTAGTTCGACCCACCACGTCCCGAACGGGATCACGTCCCGCTCCTCCAGCAACCGCCCCGTGCGGACAAGGCTGCGCCGGGCTGGGGTGGTACGCGCGGGAGCCTTCTCCCGTGGCACGGCTCCGACCACGCACTCCGGCACGTGGGCGTTGGCCCAGTGGTAGCCCTGCGTGCCAACCGTGATCTTTCCCGTCCGCAGGCCGTGCACGACGTAGTAGCACGTCCCGCGGGCGTTCCGGGCGACGAACTCGTGGTAGTTGTAGTCCGGGTCGTCCCACCCGCACCGGCACGGATTGAACCGCAGGTCGGCCGCGTACCCGTACGTCTTGTTCCCCGCGACCGCCGTGGCCCCTCGTACTCCGCCGTCGCGTTCGAACTGCCGGATGGCTTCCTCGATGGTCAACACCGCCGGCGTGGCCGCCCCGGAACTCGCGTGACCGCGGTCGGCGATCGAGGCCGCACCTGCCGTGGATGTCGCCGCCGCCGCGCCCGGAGCCGGGACGGCCGTCGGGGACGAACTCACCGGCGGGGCCGCGACCGGGCGACCCGACGTAACGGCCGGCGTGGCGGCGACCGGCGGTGACTCCGGTGGAGTGGCAATCGCGGCCGCGATCGTGGGGGCAGCGGCGATCGTGCTCTCCGGCGCTTGCTCGCGCGGTGCGGGTACGGGCGGCACTGCCGATGCCGGTTGCGTTGCCGCCGCGGTGACGTCGGCCAATAGCACCCCCAGTTCCCCGCCGTCACGCGGCCGCCGGTCGGGCCTCTGCGCGACGCACCGGCCGAGCAGTGCGATCAACTCCGGCGGGACCGCGTGCTCGCGCAGGTCGTCGGCGAAGTCCGAGCCGCCCCCCTGGTCGAGGTGGCCGGTGATGAGTTGGTAGCCGATGACCCCGAGGGCGTGCACGTCGTCCCGCGGGTCGGGGGCGGCGCCGGCCCGCTGCTGGGGCGAAGCGTAGAGCGGGGTGTGCGACCCCTGGAGGTAGGACGCGAGCCGCCCGGCCCGCGAGGTCAGCCCCCGGGCGTCCGCGACCAGCGCCGCCTGTGCGACCACCGACCCGATCCCGAAGTCCGTGATCCGGAGCCGGCGGTTCACATTGTCGGTGTGCACGTTCGCCGGCTTCAGGTCGCGGTGGACGACCGGCGGCGTCATCCGGTGGAAGTGCCCGACGGCCCCGGCGAGTTGCCGCAGCGCGGCCGTGGCCTGCCGGACCCGCTGCTCGGGGGCGCTCCGCTGGAGCCCGCGGAGCCAGTCGGCCAGGTCGCCGCCGGGGACGTACTCGTACATCAGCCAGGGCGTGTCGCCCTCGAGATGGACGTCCTTCAGCGGGACGATGTTCGGGTGCGCCCCGGCCGACATCACGCGGTCGATCAGGGTGCTCTCGTGCTTCAGGTCGCGGGCCTGCTGGCCGTGGCAGAACTTGACCGCGCCGACGAGGGACGCCATCTGCGGGTGGCGGGCGAGCCACACCTCGCCGAACCCGCCCACGCCAAGGGGCTTTTCGAGCACCCAGCCCGGCCTCCCGGGCAGCGCCGACCCCGGCCGGAAGCGGGGCGGCCGCGACGGGAGGAGCTTCATGACGTCGTCGGCCGAGGTCAGGCTGAACGCGCCGGGCACCGTGGTGCCGGTCGGGTCCTCGGTTCGCTTGAGGGACTGCTGGACGGCACCGGGGATCTGCGACAGGCACAGCTCCAGTTCGATCGGCGAGTCCGGGCCGCTGGCGGCCCCGCGGGCGACCGCCTCCGCCGCCCGCCGCGCTTGCTCGAAGCTCATTCGGGCCAGTTGCTGGATGTCCTCGCGGATCTCGGCGTCCTTCCGCCGCTCCCGGTACTTCTTCCACACGGAGCTGGCCACGTCGGCGGCGTACCCGCCCCCGGGGACCATCTCGGCGAGCCCGCGGAAGCCGTGCTCGGCGACCGCCTCGGCGACGCAGTGGAAGAACGCGAGCAAGGGCGGCCCTTGGGTGTCGCCCGAGTATGGCCGCGGCGGGCGGGTTGGGCAAGCGGCGAATCGCGCGGCCGACCGGATCGAGAATCGGGCGCGCTGGGCTGTCACCGGGATTGGTCTTCCCCACGATCCCCACGAATGGTGGGCAGCGAATGGTATGAAGCTCGGGCGGAGGTGATGGGCACGTCTCCAACCCCGACATCACCCCCGACCCGGCACGCGTTTCACGATCCTATCGTCAGCTGCGTCACCCGCGTCACGAGCCGGCTGAATGACTTGAATCACGGCCCGGGGGCGGGTGACCCGGGGCGACGGAGAGGTGACGCAAGCCGTTTCGCTGCGTCACGGGCTGAGGAGATTCTTTTCGGGCGGTTCGGGTCCGTCGTGACGCGGGTGACGCAGATCCCGTCCGGTGCGGTCGAACGCCGAGCCGGTGATCGCCGCCGCGCGGTGGTCGTCGGCTGCCAGAGATGAGTGCGAGCCCCATCCTCACCCCCGTAGCGGACTCCGAGCGTGGGGAAGAGCTTCCGTGCTGGGCCGCGGCGATCCGCACGTGAGGGTGCCCGTCCGTGTAGGCGTGCACCTCATACCAGGTGTCCAGCGGCGGGTAGAACGCCTCGAACGTCACGGCCTCGTCCTCGGCCGCCGCCTTCCGGTAGCACCGCTCGAACTCGGTGCCCAGCGCCGGGGCGAACTCCACCCAGATGCTTTTGCCCACCAGGTCGTGCCGGGTGCGGCCGAGGAGGCGTTCGGCCTGCTTGTTCACGTAGGTGAACTGCCAGTCGCGCCCGAGAGCGAAGAACGCGTCGGTGATGCTCTCGAGGATCGCCGTGGACCGGCGCTCGGCCTGCTTCTGGTCGTCGATGTCGGTGGTCGTGCCGAACACCCGGACGGGCACGCCCGCGTCATCCCGGACGAGGGTGCCGCGGGTCTTGAACCAGCGGTACGCCCCGTCGTGCCGGCGGAGCCGGTAGTTGACGTCGTACTCGGCGCCGGCGACGAACGCGTCCCAGACCTCTTTGGTGCGCTCGCGGTCGTCGGGGTGGACGGCGGCGAGCCAGCCGCCCGCGTGGTGCTCCTCCTCGGGCACCCCCGTGTACTCCGACCACCGGCGGTTCAGGTAGTCGACGTGCCCGTCCGGGCGGCACGTCCAAGCGGGCTGCGGCAGATGGTCGACGACGGCGCGGATCTGTGTCAGGTCGGTGGCGACCGCGGCGTTGGGCATTCCGTTTCGGTGTTCGCTCATGAGGTGCTGCTGCGGTCGGCCGCGGCCCGCCTGGCGCCAGCCGGTCGCGAGCCCTGATGGTCGAGGCGAAGGTGGTTCAGCTTAGCCCAACCCTTCTACCCCAGCCACCGCGTTCCGGGCCGGGCGCGGGCGTCAAGCTACTGAAGTCGTGGACGGGGGGGGCGGCGAGCTGCCGGCCGATGTGGTGAGCGGCACGACCTCTGGAGGCGTGGTGTTTCGGATCGAAGTGACGTCACGCCGCGGAGAGGTCCCGAACATCCGCAGGTATTCCCGGCCGAACTGGGAGGGGCTCCCGTACCGGACCCGGAACGCCGCCTCGCCGGCGTCGAGCCCGACCCCCCGTCATGAGCCGCCGCGCCTCCTGGAGCCTGAGCCGCTTCTGGTACCGGAGCGGGCTCAGGGCGGCCACGTGCTTGAAGTGGAGGTGGAGCGCCGACGGACTCATGCCCACGTGCTCGGCGAGCGTCTCGATCCGGAGCGGCTCGGCGAAGTGGTCCCGCAGCCAGCTTGGCGGCGTACCGGGCGGTGGCGAGGGACCTGGTGGCTCGCACCGGGGCCGGGGTCTGGTTCCGCAAGGAGGGCCACAGGAAGCGGACGCCGGAGCCGGGAATGCGGTACGGGCCGGGGGCGGCCGCGCTCATGGCGCGCGGGGTCCCACTGTGCGGGGGCGGCAAGACCGTCGTCGCCGGGCTCGGCCCATCCCGCTCCGCGGCGAGTTAGGACTTCGACAGTGCAAGTATCGGACAGTGCGAAGTGGAGCACAACCCAGCCGCGACCACGCCGCGCGGGTCGGGTGCGAGAGGGGAAGGCACGGGGCGGGACACGGGCATTCCACATTTCGGAGCGGTCTTGGTTTGCCTTCACGAGCGATGCCTTCACCTCGCGCGTCACGCCTTGCCCAGCACCAGATCGGCGACCCAACACCCCCGCACGTGCTGGCCCGGTTCGCGGCAGTGGTTCAGGATGTCGGCGGTGTCGCAGCCGGCGTCTTGATGGGCGTCGGCAAGGATCGGCATCCGGTCGAAGGCCCGGTCCTGGCGAATGCCTTCGGCGAGGGCAATAACGTCCGAAGTCAGCCAAGCGGGGACAAGAAATGCAAAACCGATAGTGCGGGGCGCGGTACACTCATCATTCTCCCACCCGGAGGCTTGATCATGGCTCGTTTAATGCTCGGCGCTGCCATGTTGTTTCTGGCACAGAGCTCGTCTGCGACCTTTGCCGATGACGCCAAAGACAAGGTCAAACTACCCAAGATGCCAGTTGTCACGGTAGTGTTGTCTTTCTCGCGGGGGGCGAACGCGGACGCGGGGCTGAAGGAAGTAGTCGCCAGGCGTACGGACATAACCTATCTCGACGCTAACTCCCACGGCGTGACAGACGTGGGGCTGAAGGAAGTTGCCACACTCAAGAATCTCACCAGGCTTAACCTGAACAGCACGCGGGTGACGGACGCGGGGCTGAAGGAACTCGCGACACTCACAAACCTCACTGACCTAAACATCAATAACACCAATGTGACGGACGCGGGTTTGAAGGAACTCGCGCCGCTCAAAAACCTCACCACCCTCCGCCTCACCAGGACCAAAGTGACGGACGCGGGTTTGAAGGAACTCGCGCCACTCAAAGACCTCACCACTCTCGCCTTGGACGTGACACAACTGACGGATAAGGGGTTGGCAGTGTTGCGTGAGACTAATCTGCTCCACACATTGGGAGCCGGCGATCGAGGATCACGACCTTCCAAACCCGAGGAGGTCACCACGCTCTCCTTGCAGCACTACCACAACGTGACGGACGCGGGGCTGAAGGAACTCGTCGTACTCACAAACCTCACCAACCTCGACTTGACCTACACGAAGGTGACGGGCGCGGGTCTGAAGGAACTCGCCCCACTCAAAAAGCTCGCCACACTCTCCTTGAGAAAGGCACAGTTGACGGATGAGGCGTTGGCCGTGTTGCGTGAGACTAATCTGCTCCACACGTTGATAAGCGCCACCGACGTCAAAGGACAACGGCCTTCCAAACTCGAGGATGTCACCAGGCTCAGCCTCCACGGCGCCAATGTGACCGACGCAGGGCTGAAGGAAATTACCAAAATGGCGAACCTCATTACACTCTACTTGCACGGGACGCAGGTGACGGATGCAGGACTGAAAGAGTTGGCCGCGCTCAAGAACCTCACCTTCCTGGCTCTGGACCAGACGCAGGTGACGGATGCAGGACTGAAGGAGTTAGCCGCGCTCACGAACCTCACCCACCTCAGACTTCGGGAAACAAAGGTGACGGCCGCAGGGCGGAAGGAACTTCTGAAGGCGTTGCCGAAGTGCAAGATCGAAAGGTGACTATTCGGGGTCACCTGCTGACGCGCTAAATACCGCCCAGCAAAGGCGAAAGTGTCTGCGGGCCGAAATGCCTGGGTTTCTAAGCGGACCGCACGCTGTGCCACTTCCGCCTTAGCCGGGAGGTATTTAGATTCAGGTTCTCGTGATCGAAAGTGGCAGTGTACTTCGCGATGTAGGCGAGGGCAGTCTGCAATCCACCGTGCCAACCAATCGTTCAGTGATTGTGTTGCGGATAAAACGAAGCATAGGCGTCGGGTCGGTTGTCGCCAGCTATTCCGCTTCCGTCATCGCTCGCCCTCTGAACCGCTGTCCCCCAATGACACCCCGTTCCCCTCGCCGGCGACACCGGTGACGCGACCAACCCCTCCACGACCCCCGCCCGGGTTGGTTGCGGGGCGGGAGGCACGGGCCTGGACACGGTCGTTCCACATCTCGGATCGGGCAAGGGCGCGACGAGTTGCAGGCCTTCGTCCTTGCCGGGTGCGCCGGGGGCGACCCCGCCACGTTGCGGGCCGCGCTGGAGGAGGCCCAGGCCGGGTGGGACTTGATGGAGAAGCTCGACAACGGCTGCACCGCCGGCAACGGGTCAGTTCCCGACGACCAGCCTCACCATGTCGCCTTCCTGCACCGCTCGAACCGGCAGAACCACCCGCTGAGTGCTGCCGGGGCTCGCGCCCAGGTCGATCTGCCCGCCGGTCCACGGGAGTTTCAGGTCCGGGACGCCCACCACGGGCCGGACCCGCCCGTCGCCCGCCGCTTGTCGAACCTCCAGCGACACCTTCCGCTGGAACCCGGCCACACCCGCCGGCAGTGCGGGCAGCGGCAGGACGGTCGTGATCGACCCGCCCGGCTGCTGGAGGAACACACCCGTCGACGTCTCCGGTGGGGGCACGCCGCGGAACCCCCGAGAACAACTACTACCTCCTCGCGCCACACCCGTCCAGAAACTGCTTCAAGGTGACGAACTACAACGTTGGCGGTGACGCGGCTCGCCGTTTTCACACGGGGCTTCGCGGTGGTCGGTTGGTGGCCGCCGGTGACGGCGTGTTAGGCTCCAACTCGGTGCGAGTCATTTCGACGCGAGAGGTGGCCCGCCGGACATTTTTACGATTGTAAATCACTCGGCCCGCCCCTGTACAACATATATGCGATCGGACCCCTTTACACCGCGTCGAGGCCGCATGAACGGCCAGTCATTTCTCGGGAGTTTGTGGTGCCGCGTCTGGCACCGTCTTCAGGGCAACTGGGAGAGTCGCATCACGCGCGACCGGGAGGGCGCCCAGTGGTTCGCGACCTGCTCCCGCTGTGGTCGGTCCTTCCATGCGGAACAGAGTGCCGACCACGACTGACCGCGGTCGTCCGGGCAGTATCGGCCTCGGGACGAACGGATTGCCGCGCGGCAGGTGGGCCGAAATGCTCCCGCCCCAAGGCACGCCTTCCCGGCCGGCAACCCGCTGCCACTCCCCGGGAGCAGTTCAAGCGCCCAGCACCACCGTTCGACGCAGAAGGGCATCTCGCAGCCGGTCCCGGTGCCGTACGCCGCCCCGACCCCGGGCGTAGGGGAATCGTGCCTTCACCGACCAGGTGACTCCACTAAGTGAAACGTTTGACCGTTTCGCGTGCGTTACTGTTTCCGCACCCCGTATCGCGCACCCAGAGCCCGCCAGCCGGCTTTGCCAACCGCGTTCTCGTTCAGCTCAAGCGTAGTCAGCTTCTTGAGGTACGGTGACCCCGCCAGCGCCAGCGCCCCAGCATCGCCAATTCGGTTCCCCCACAGATAGAGTGACGTGAGGCGTGCGAGGGTGGGTGAGGTTGCAATTGCGACCGCTCCGGCGTCGCCGATCGCGTTGTTGTCCAGGTTCAGCGTCGTGAGGTCCGAACGTCGAGGGGTGGACGCGATTGCCGCCACCCCGGCGTCGGTGACCGAGTTCGCCTCCAGGTTCAGGGTCCGGAGGGCGGCGAGAGAGCCCGAGACTGCCAGCGCGGTCGTGCCCGCGTCCCCGATCCCGTTGCCGCCCAAGTTGAGCATCACGAGCCGGGACAGGTTTGGAGACTTGGCCAAGAATCCCGCACCCGTGTCCCCGATTCCGTTGTGGGTTAAGTTCAGGCTTTCCAAGCCGGCGAGTGCCAGCGACGAGGCGATCGCAGATGCGCCGGAGGCGCCGAGGTCGTTCGTCTCCAGGTCCAAGTGCCGCAACCGCGTGAGGTGGGGCGACGCCGCCAGCGCTGCCGCACCCTCCGCCCCGATGGCGTTCTCCGTGAGTTCCAGCGTGGTGAGGCTCCCGAGGTGGGGGGACGCCGCGATCACCACGGCGCTTTGGCACCCGATGTACTCGTCCACCACCCTCAAGTGACCGAGTCTGGACAGGTGAGAGGACGCGGCGATTGTGGCCAGGCCGTCGTCGCCGATCCCCGTCCCGTCGAGCGTCAGGATGACGAGGTTGGCAAGGTACGGGGTCGATCCCAGTGCGGCCGCACCGGGTTGTCCGATCTGGTTGTGCGCGAGGTGCAACGCGATGAGTTCGGTCAGGCCTGGCCAGGCGGCGAGGGAGACGAAGGCGTCGTCGCCGGCAACCCGGTCCCGCAGATCGAGGACTTCGGGCATGCCCCTCGTAAACACCCACGCCTCGAGCGGAGCAAACGCCACCCGCTCACCCACCCAGGCCGACCGGTGCGCGCCTAGCAGTTCGCTCTCCCTCACCCGGAGCGCCTCAGCTGGGTGATCCCCGTCGCCCGCACGGGCGAGCGCGACCTGCACGCGGATGAACTCCGCCCTCGCCTCCTCGCCCTGTTCCGCGAGCCAATCCGCGTAGGCCAGTCGCGGGGTGTCCTCGCCCGGGGCCGCCCGGATCGCTGCCGTTAACGCCTCGTGTTCCCACACAGTTCACTCCCCGAGAACTCACTCAACCTGTTGTCGTGCCATGTTCCCACACGCGACCGCCCGTTTCCAGGGCGTGACTGGGGACGGACCCCGCACACGACCTCCCGCGGTCGGGCTGTTCGTTGAGGTGGGGAGGGGTGCAGGAGCGAGGGAAGATGCACCGCTAGTACAATTGATTGCCAGACCGGTCTGCGGCCGCCGACAGGTCGCGGCGTTGTTCCATCGTGCGGCGGAGTGGCCGGGCCATAGTTCCGAGTCAAACGGGATCGGCCGTCTCCAGTACGTGCGGGGTCGTCGCGGGGTGCCGCATGAAGGACGGGTCCCCCTAGATCGCAACAACGGCCCCGCGGTGCGTCGGATTCGCGTGCCGGCATACCATTGCTGCGGCACACTCAGGCGGGGTAGCATGGTGCTGGGCCGCAAAAAGCCCTCTCCCCCGCAGCTCTCAACAGTGTTCAGGAACCCAGGTAACACGTGGGGCGGCATGAGCGAACAAACTCCCTTTCCGGTCGGGGTCGAAGCGTGGGCGGCCCTCAGAACATCGGCGCGGTGGGAGAAGCAACTGGCCGAAACCCTGGCGTCCGCTCGGATCCCGGTTTTCCTCCCCCTGATGACCCGGTTCACGACCTCGCACGGCAAGCGGCGGGCCGCCATCGTTCCCGTGTTCTCGGGCTACGTGTTCTGTTCCGAGCCGGACTTTCTGACGAGCAAGCTCCTCAGTCCGGGCACGCGCTCGCGGGTGGCCCAGGTGCTGCGGCCGCCCGACCGCGAGGCTCTGCGGATCGAGTTGCGGGGCATTGCGGACCTGCTCAAGGACCGTCACCTGGTTCAGGAGCGCCTCGTCGGCGGGGTCGGCGAGGCGGTGCGGATCACGGGCGGCTCCTTCGCCGGACACGAAGGGCGCGTGCTCCGGGCCAAACCCAACCGGTGGGTGCTCGTGATCGAAGTGTCGTTCCTGGGTGCCCGACTCGAAGCTGAGATCGATGAGCGGATGGTCCAGCGCGTCATTTGACGGCGTCGTGAGCCTAATCAGATTGACGCTTTACCGAACTAGCGTCGATTTCGAGTGAATCGAGAGTTGTGAGTTCACTCTGGGCAGTGGCACCGTTATAACGGGATCGCACCCCGAGACACATGCGGGCGGACTCGACGGCCTCTTGGGGCCGGGCGCGAGGCTCGCGGAGCGTTACCCGCTGTCGACCCGAATGCTGCGAATCGCCCACCTCGGCAAGTACTACCCGCCGTCGCCGGGGGGAATCGAGGAGCACACGCGGACCCTCGCCCGGGGGCAGGCGGCGCTCGGGGCCGAGGTCCGGGTGCTGGTCGTCAACCACGCGGACGCTTCGGGCCGCGACGCGACCTTCGAGCGGCTCACCCGGACGCACGACCGCGAGGAGTGCGATGGCCCGGTGCGGGTCACGCGGGTCGGCCGCGTGGCGAACGTGGCCAAGCTCGACGTCGTTCCGGGCCTTCCCGGCGCGTTTCGCAAACTGGTGCGGTGGCGGCCCGACGTCTGGCACCTGCACACGCCGAACGTGACCATGATGCTCGGCGTCCTCGCCTGTCCCGCGGCCCGGCCGCTCGTAGTCACCCACCACAGCGACATCATCCGCCAGCGCCTCCTCAAGCACCTGATCCGCCCTCTGGAAGGGGCCGTGTACCGCCGCGCCGTCCGGATCCTGTCGGATAGCCCTGGGTACGTTGATGGGTCTCCCTTGTTGCAGGGGCACCGTTCGAAAGTCGACGTCCTCCCCCTCGGGATCGACCTGACCCCGTTCCGCGACCCGAGCCCGGCCGCGCTAGCCACCGAGCGGGACTTGCGACTGAAGTACGGGTCGCCCCTGTGGCTCTGCGTGGGTCGATTGATCTACTACAAGGGGTTTCGGGTGGCAGTCGAGGCGATGCGATCGGTTCCGGGTAGGCTCCTGGTGATCGGCACCGGCCCGATGGAGGGCGAGTTGCGGGCGCTGACGGCCGACCTCGGCGTGACGGACCGCGTCGCGTTCCACGGGCACGCATCCGCCGACCAGGTGGTCGGCGCGTACCGGGCGGCGACGGCGCTGTGGTTCCCGAGTGTCGCGCGGAGCGAGGGGTTCGGCCTCGTGCAGGTGGAGGCGATGGCGGCGGGCTGCCCGGTCATCAACACCGCGATCCCGGGCAGCGGGGTGCCGTGGGTGTGTCGGCACGAGCAGGAGGGGCTGACGGTCCCGCCCGGTGACCCCGGGGCGCTCGCGGCCGCGGCAGACCGGCTGTTCGTCGAGTCAGATCTGCGGACGCGGCTCGCGGCCGGCGGGCGAGAGCGAGCCGCCGCCGAGTTCGACCACGGGGCGATGGCCGAGCGGAGTCTGGCAATCTACGGGGGCGTTCGGACCTAGTGGCACTCCCGCACATCACGTCCGTTGGAGCAGCGGTCGCAACCCGGAGCCCGGCCGCCGCGCTGCCGGGTGCCGCGGGAGCCCTGGGACTCGCATCTCCGTGGTGGCTGTACGGGTTCGTCGGCTTGCAGATGGTGCTCCAAACGGCGCTGCTGGTCCCCGGGCTCGGGCCGGGGCGGACGCTCCTGCGGATCGGGACCTTCGCGGTCAGTCTCGGCCTGCTGGTGGCAGTCCCCGCGGGCGGGCGGCGGCACCCGGTGGCCCCGCTCGTCGTGCTCCTCCTCGCGGTCCTCGCCCTGGGGCTCCTCCACCCCGGGCTTAACACGCCGACCGCCGGCGTCGCGACGGTCGTGTTCTACCTCGCGATCTGGTGCCCGGTGTTCTGGGTGCCGCGGATCGCGGTCACCCCGCTCGCGTTCGCGAACGTGATCTTGCTGCTCTGGGCGTTCCACACGCTCAGCGCCGCGGTCGGCGTGCTCCAGGTGTACGACCCGGGCCGGTTCGCCCCGGACCCGGAGTTCGTCAAGCAGATGTCGGGCGTGAACGCGGACGGGCTGATGGTCGAACTGAGTGATGGTACGAAAGTTTACAGGCCGGCCGGGCTGACCGACTCGCCCGGCGGGGCGGCCGGCTCGGGAAGCTTCGCGGCGCTCGTCGGGGTCCTCCTGTTCGGGGCGCGGGGCGTGGTGCCGAAGGCGCTCGGGGCCGCGTCCGTGCCGGTCGGCCTGTTCTGCATCTACCTGTCGCACGTCCGCTCCACACTGGTCGTCACGGCGCTCAGCATCGCGGGGCTGGTGGCGTCGCTGGCCGTGCGGGGGCAGGTCGGCCGGGCCACGGGGATCGCCGGGGTCGCCGCGGCCGCCGCGGTCGGGGCGTTCGCCTGGGCCGCCGCCGTGGGCACCGGCGTGACCGACCGGTTCGCCACGCTCCTCGACGACGACCCTGGGAAGGTGTACCACGCCAACCGCGGGCACTTCCTGGAATCGACGCTCACCGAGGATCTGCCAGCGCACCCGCTCGGGGCCGGGCTCGGGCGGTACGGGATGATGTTCGTGTACTTCGGCACCCCCACCAACCCTGACTCCCCGCCGCTGTGGGCCGAGATCCAGGCGACCGCGTGGGTGTACGACGGCGGGCTCCTGCTCCTGCTCGCCGGGTACACGGCCATCGGCGGGGCGATCGCCCACGCGGTGCGGTTCACGCTCACCCTGCGGGACAATGCCTCGGCCGCACTCGCCGCGGTCGTCGCCGGGTACGACGTGTCGGTCCTCATCAGCACCGCCGGGTACAGCACGTTCCTGAGCCAGAGCGGGATGATGTTCTGGGTGCTCAACGCCGCACTCTACACCGCGTTCGCGGAGGCCGACCGCCGGTGACCGGGTGGACGCTCGTGACCGGCGACTTCGTCACCACCGGCGGGATGGACCGGGCGAACTACGCGCTGGCCGAGTACCTCGCGGCGAGCGGGCGGCCGGTCGAACTCGTCGCGCACCGGGTGGCCCCGGACCTCGCGGCCCGGCCCAGCGTGACCGTTCGCACCGTCCCGAAGCCGCTCGGCGCGTACTCCCTCGGCCGGTTCCCGCTCGCGTGGGCGGGGCGGCGGGCGGGGCAGGCGCGCCTCGCGACCGGGGGGCGGGTCGTGGTCAACGGGGGCAACGCGCTCGTCGCCGACGTGAACTGGATCCACTACGTCCACGCCGCGTACCGGCCCACCGCCGCCGGGTCGTGGCGGAACCGGCTCAAGGCCCGGATCACCGACCGCATGAACCGCCGCGAGGAGCGCCGGGCGGTTCATGCCGCCCGCGTCGTCGTCTGCAACTCCGAGGTCACCCGCCGCGCCGTGATCGACCGGCTCGGGGTCCGGCCCGAGCGGGCGGTGACCGTCTACTACGGGTGCGACGCCGCCAAGTTCCACCCCGCGTCCGACGCCGACCGAGCCGCGCTGCGAACGAGGCTCGGGTGGCCCGCGGACCGCCCCGTGGTGGCGTTCGTCGGCGCGCTCGGCGACCGCCGCAAGGGGTTCGACACCGTGTTCGCCGCGTGGCACGAGCTGAGCAAGTCGCCGAACTGGGACGCGGTCCTGGTCGTCGTGGGGCGGGGGGCGGAACTCCCGCTCTGGGAGCGACGCGCGGCCGACGCCGGCCTGGGCGACCGCATCCGCTTCCTCGGGTTCCGCTCCGACGTGCCGGACCTGCTCCGGGCCGCCGACGCGCTCGTGTCGCCGACCCGGTACGAGGCCTACGGGCTGGGCGTCCACGAGGCGCTCTGCTGCGGGCTGCCCGCGATCGTCTCGGCCGGGGCGGGGGTCGCCGAGCGCTACCCCGCGGACCTCGCCGACCTGCTCCTGCACGACCCCGAGAGCGCCGCCGACCTCGCGGCCCGGCTCCGACACTGGCGGCACGAACCCGACGCCTTCCGCCGCCGCGTCGCACCGTTCTCCGAGGCGCTGCGGGCCGACACCTGGGACGTGATGGCCCGAACCTTCCTCCGCGCCGTCGGGGAGGCGACGTGAGCGAGATCGCTACGAAGACCGGGCACTACTACGAGAAGCAGCTCAACTGCAAGAGTTCCGTCATCGCCTGGAGCCACGGCGCGCGGTTCCAGACGGCCCGGCGACTCATCGGCACCGGCCCGGTGGGGCAACTGCTCGATTACGGGTGCGGGGACGGGACGTTCCTCGCGATGGTCGCGGACCGGGTCGGGACCGCGGTCGGTGCCGACGTGGCCGCGGACCAACTCCGCGACTGCGCCGAGCGGTTCGCGGACCGCCCGGGCGTGCGGTTCGCCCACGTCCGCGACCTCGCCGCACCCGAGCACGCCGGGGCGTATGACGTGGTCACCTGCATGGAGACCCTGGAGCACTGCCCGACCCCGGTCGTCGAGGTGGTGCTCGCCGACCTGGGGCGACTCTGCAAGCCCGGCGGCCGCGTCGTCATCAGCGTGCCCGTCGAGACCGGCCCGCCGTTCCTCCTCAAGTACGCCGTTCGAACGGCGGCCGCGTGGCGCGGGCTGAGCGACTACAGGTACTACGAGACCTACACCCCGTTGAACGCGCTGAAGATGCTCACCGCCGGGAAGGGCACCACTCTGCCGCGGCCCGTGTACGGCCCGCCCGGGGCCGAGTCCTTGTCGCACTACGGGTTCAACTGGCGGGCGCTGCGGGAGCGGGTCCGGCACCACCTGACACTCGACGCGACGCACTTCTCCCCGCTCGGGTGGCTCGGCGGGCTGGCGAGCAGCCAGGCGTGGTTCGTGTGCCGACCGAAGGGGGCCGCGTGAACACCCCGGCCGGCCCCGCACCGACCGAAGTCGTCCGCATCCGCCCGAGCGGCGGGTGGCGGGCCGTGAACCTCGCCGAGGTGTGGCGGTACCGCGAGCTGCTGTTCTTCCTCACTTTGCGGGACGTCAAGCTGCGGTACAAGCAGACGGCCCTCGGGGTCGCGTGGGCCGTGCTCCAGCCGCTCGCGACCATGACCGTGTTCGCCGTGTTCTTCGGCAAGCTCGGCAAGCTCCCGTCGGACGGCCAGCCGTACGCCCTGTTCGTCCTCGCGGCCCTACTCCCGTGGCAACTGTTCGCCTACGCCCTCACCCAGTCGAGCAACAGCCTTGTGGCCGAGCAGCGGCTCATCACCAAGGTGTACTTCCCGCGGCTCATCGTCCCGGTCGCGTCGGTCCTGTCCGGGCTCGTCGACTTCGGCGTCACCCTGGTGCTCGTGTTGATCGCGATGGCGCTGTTCGGCGTCGTGCCGACGGCCGCGATCCTCGCGCTACCGGTCCTCACGCTGTTCGCAGTGGCGACGGCGCTGGCGATCGGGCTGTGGCTGAGTGCCCTGAACGTGCAGTACCGCGACGTGCGGTACACGATCCCGTTCCTCACACAGTTCTGGCTGTTCGTCAGCCCGGTGGCGTACCCGGCGAGCATCGTCCCCGAGCAGTACCGCACCCTGTACGGTTTGAACCCGATGGCCGGGGTCATCGAGGGCACGCGGTGGGCCTTGCTCGGCACCGACGCCCCCGACTGGGGGCTTATGGGCGTGTCCGCCGCCGTGGTCGCAGTCCTGCTCGCCGGCGGGCTGTATTACTTCAAGCGGATGGAGAAGACCTTTGCCGACGTGGTGTGACCGATGAGTGACGTGGTCGTGCGGGTCGAGGGGCTCGGCAAGGAGTACCGGCTGGGCGGCCGGCCGGCGTACAACACGCTCGGCGAGCAACTCCGCAACTGGTCCCCGCTCCGCGGGCTCCTCGGCCGCGGGCGGGCCGAGGCACCGCCGCCGTTCTGGGCGCTCAAGGACGTGTCCTTCGAGGTGAAGCCGGGCGAGGTGGTGGGCATCATCGGCCGCAACGGGGCCGGGAAGAGCACGCTCCTGAAGATCCTGTCGCGGATCACCGAGCCGACCGAGGGAACGGCCGACATCCACGGCCGCGTGGGGAGCCTGCTGGAGGTGGGCACCGGGTTCCACCCCGAGCTGACGGGCCGCGAGAACGTGTACCTGAACGGCGCGATCCTCGGGATGCGGCGGAGCGAGGTGCGGGCGAAGTTCGACGACATCGTCGGGTTCGCGGAGGTGGAGAAGTTCATCGACACCCCGGTGAAGCACTACAGCAGCGGGATGTACACCCGCCTCGCGTTCGCGGTCGCGGCCCACCTGGAGCCCGAGATCCTGATCGTGGACGAGGTGCTCGCGGTCGGCGACGCCCAGTTCCAGCAGAAGTGCCTCGGCAAGATGGGCGAGGTCGCCAGGGGCGGCCGCACGGTGCTGTTCGTCAGCCACAACATGCAGGCGGTGGCGACCCTCTGCGACCGCGGCGTGCATCTCAAGCAGGGGCGAGTTCTGCGGGTGGGAACTGCTCGGGAGGTGGTGGGGGATTACCTCGCAGCGGCCGACGACGAAGCAGCAGTGCGTTGGGAAGGCGACGAGGGCGACGAAGATGTCCGGTTGCTCGAAACGTCGGTGAGCGGGGCCGCTGACGGGTCGTTTCGGACCGACGAACCGCTTCGAATTCGCGTTCGATACCAGCTCCGCCGTTCGATACTCGGCTTCATTTGTGCGGTGGAGATTCACAACCAGTTCCAGCAGCGCCTCGTGTACACCGCCGTGGACGACGTGCAAACCCCGCCCCCGACGGAGTCGCCGGCCGGCGAATATTGCTGGGAACTCGTGATCCCCCCGGACATCTTTGCCGCCGGCCGATACACAGTTGTGTTCGACCTTGGGATTCACAACGTCCGGCGAGTCATTCAGGATCAGGGCCGCTTACTCTTCGCGCTCGAAAACGTGTCGGGGCTCGGAAGGCGCTATCAGCACCATACGGATGTCCTTCGACCCGATTGGCAATGGGTGCCATTGCCGCTCGCGGGGGAGCCCGGAACCCCAACATCAGACTCCCACAGCGGTTCTCGTCCTGTTGCCACCGTCAGGGCAGTAGTTCCAAGGTGACGGTCGGACCCCCAGAAGTCTCGGTGGTCGTTCAGGGGCCAGTGGTCCCGATCGTCACTGCGTCCGTCCTCGATTCCGTGCGGCGGCACCTGCCGGGCGCGGAAGTGATCCTCTCAACGTGGAAGGGGTCGGATCTCACCGGGCTCACGCCTGACGTACTCGTTGAGAACGATGATCCGGGGCCGATTCCGACACCGGGCAAAACGAACAACGTCAACCGGCAAATTGTGTCCACCCGCAGCGGCCTCGCACTGGCTACGCGACGGTACGCGATGAAGTTGCGGAGTGATACCCGTCTCGGTGGAGCGCAATTCCTGGAGTGGTACTCGCGAAGCACAATGTGCCCCAGACCGAGCGAGCCGCGGGTGTTCCGAGAACGAATTTTGACGTGCCGGCACTTCACTCGGAATCCCGAACGCTCTCCGTGGCTGTTCCACCCCAGCGACATCTTCATGTTCGGCCTCCGTGAGGACGTGACCCGATTCTGGTGCGCGGAGTTGGTGTCCAGGTCGCCCCGAGGAATCAACAGTTCATCGACCGGCCCACGATTTACCTGTACGCCCCGCACACCGATGGTCTTCGCCGCCGTCTGGGGGGGCCAAGCGTGCGACCAAGCTCCCGAGCAATACCTGTGGCTCGCCTGTCTGCGCCAGTATGGCGGTCGGATTGCTCGGAAAGCCTCGATTCGGGTTCCGACTCCAACAAATCTGTGGCTGAGCGAGCGGAGTATGCTCGCGAACTTTTTCATTGCAGAACCCAGCGATCTGGCCATCCGACTTCCTCCCCGGATCGAGGCGGGTGAGTTTGGCTTAGCGACGTGCCACACGTCTACCTGCTACTCGACCCAGGAGTGGGAGCAACTGTCGGCCTTGTACTCCGAGAACCCGCGGCCGTTTAGTCGCGGTCTCCCGGTGCTGATTCGCCAGATCCGTGCGACGCTCCGCGACGAGCACATTTATCGCATCTGGTCGCACACGCTGTTCAATCGATACGGTGGCCTTCGGCGACGCATTCGGTCTCTCTTCAGCGGGGCGGGAAAGGCGAAGTAGCTGACCATGCTCATTCTTAGCCACCGCGGGTACTGGCGGGGTGCCGCCGAGAAGAACGCGCCGGCGGCGTTCGCCCGGTCGTTCCACCTCGGGTTCGGCACCGAGACCGACCTCCGCGACCTCGCCGGACGGCTCGTCGTCGCCCACGACCCGGCCCAGGCCGACGCGCTGGCGGCCGAGGTGCTGTTCGGCATCTACCACGGGGTCGGGGTCGACCTGCCCCTCGCCCTCAACGTCAAGGCCGACGGGCTCCACAAGCTCCTGCCCCCGCTCATTGAACGGTTCGCCGTCACCAACTACTTCGTGTTCGACATGTCCGTCCCCGACGCCCTCGGGTGGCTCAAGCTCGGCGTGCCGACGTTCACCCGGCACAGCGACATTGAAGAACACCCGCTGTACTACGACCGCGCCGCCGGGGTCTGGCTCGACGCCTTTGGGAGCGACTGGTGGACCCAAGACACGATCCAGAGGCACCTCAACGCGGGGAAGAGCGTGTGCGTGGTGTCGCCCGACCTGCACGGCCGCGACCCCCGGGCCGTCTGGGACGCGCTCGCGGCGAGCGACGTCCGCACGAACCCGAAGTTGATGCTCTGCACGGACCGGCCCGAAGACGCAAAGGCGGCGCTGCATGGGTAAGATCAAGGCCGTCGTGTTCGACATGGACGGGGTGCTGATCGAGGCCAAGGAGTGGCACTACGAGGCGCTCAACCGCGCCCTCGGGCTGTTCGGGCACACCATCTCGCGGATCGACCACCTGACCGCGTTCGACGGGCTGCCCACCAAGAAGAAGCTGGAGATGCTCAGCATCGACCGCGGGCTGCCCCGCGGGCTCCACGCGATGATCAACGACCTGAAGCAGGTGTACACGACCGAGATCACACACCAGAAGTGCAAGCCCACGTTCTCGCACGAGTACGCCCTGAGCAAGCTGAAGGGGCTGGGGTACAAGCTCGCGGTGGCGTCGAACTCGATCCGCCCGACGGTCGAGTTGATGATGGAGAAGAGCAACCTGCGGCCGTACCTGGACGTGCTCCTGAGCAACCAGGACGTGGCCAACGCGAAGCCGCACCCCGAGATGTATCTCGCCGCCGCGACCCGCCTCGGCCTGACCCCGGCCGAGTGCCTCGTGGTCGAGGACAACCCCCACGGCGTAAAAGCCGCCGAGGCCGCCGGGTGCCCGGTCCTGGTGGTCCAGGGCGTGGACGAGGTCCACCTCGCGAACATCCTGAGCGCCGTGAAGGCCACCGAGGGGGGCCGGACATGACGGTGCTGCCGTCCGAGATCAGCGTGGTGGTGCAGGGTCCGGTGGACCGGGCGCTGACGCCGCGGTGCCTCGCGAGCGTGCGCAAGCACCTCCCCGGGGCAGAGGTCGTCCTGTCCACCTGGAAGGGCACCGACCTCGCCGGCCTCGACTACGATCGCGCCGTCGAAAACGACGACCCGGGGGCGGTTGTCTGCACACGCTCCGAACCAAAGGTGTATTTCAACGTCAACCGGCAGATCGTCTCCACGGTGAACGGGCTGCGGGCCGCGACCCGGCCCTACGCGGTCAAGGTCCGGGCCGACATGGAGTTCACCGGCACCGGGTTCCTCGACCTGTTCGACCGGTACCCCGCGCGGGCCGCGGAGTGGCGGGTATTCGAGCGCCGCGTGGTAACCTGTACACTCCCTTCGCAGTCGGTCCGCCGCCGCGGGCTGTCATATAGCCCGAGCGATTGGTTCCATTTCGGGCTCACGGCGGATGTTCTGACCCTTTGGGACGTACCTCTCGATGTGGGAAATGGAGTAGGGCTGCACTTTGCTAACCGACCGCGTCCCTCGCCCGACCGGATGCCAGATTTCGTGTATCAGTTCATCCCCGAACAATACATCTGGATCAACTGCCTCCGGAAGTTCGGCCCACTCGAAGTCGCCCACCTCGGGGATCGGCGGCCTGGGCATTCGCGTCTCAGCGAGTTGACGTTTGCGAACAACTTCATCATGGCCGACGAGCGGATCCTGGGCGTATGGTTCCGAAAGTACCCTTTCCACCCGAGCAGTCGGTGCGGGTACATGTTTCACGACGAGTGGAAAATGTTGTACCGGGAGTACTGCGATCCGAAGTTCTGCGGCGTCAACCGTCGCAGGTACTGGACCGAGCACGTCAAGCGTGTCGGAGAACTCATGTGGTTCCGCGGGCGGAGCAGACTCCTCGCTTGGGTTGAAAGGAGGGAGCGCCCGTGATCTGCGTCCTCCCGATGGCCGGAGGCGACGAGGCGTTCCGCGAGCGCGGGTACGCGTACTGCAAGCCGCTCATCGAGGTCGCCGGGCGGCCGCTCCTCGAACACGTCTGGGACAACGTCCGCCCGCTCGGGGCCGACCGGTACGTCCCAGTCGTCCGCAAGGACGACGACCGCCGGTTCCACCTCGGCGACGTGATCCGCCTCACCATCCCGAACGCCGACGTCGTCCTCGCGAGTGGTCCGACGGCCGGCGCGGCCTGCACGGCGCTGCTCGCCGTCGAGCACATCGACCCGGCCCGCGAACTCGTCATCACCAACGGCGACCAACTGGTCCGCACCGACCTCGGCCGGGTCGTGGCCGACTTCCGCGCCCGCGACCTGGACGCGGGGACCATCACGTTCGACTCGGTCCACCCGCGGTGGTCGTTCGTGCGGGTCGGGGCCGACGGGCTGGTGACCGAGGCCGCGGAGAAGCGGCCCATCAGCCGGAACGCGACGGCCGGGTTCTACTACTTCCGCCGCGGGGCCGACTTCGTGCGGGCCGCTGCGGAGATGATTCGCAAAGACGCGAACGTGAACGGCGCGTTCTACGTGTGCCCGGCGTTCAACGAGATGATCCTGCGACACGCCCGGGTGGGCGTGTTCCCGGTCCCCCGCGAGGCGTACGTCTCGCTCGCGACCCCGCAGAGCGTCGAGGAGTACGAGCAGGCACTGGCCCGGGGGGCGGCATCGTGAAGGTGTTCAAGCTCAACGAGATGACCAAGGGTTGGTTCGTCGGCGACTTCGCCCCGACGGCGCTCCGCACGCACGAGGTCGAGGTCGCGGTGAAGCCGTACCGGGCCGGGGACCGCGAGGACCGGCACCACCACAAGGTCGCCACCGAGTTGACGCTGATCGTCTCGGGCGAGGTGCGGATGAACGGCACCACCTACCGTACCGGCGACATCGTGCTGATCGAGCCGGGCGAGTCCACCGACTTCGAGGCCGTGACCGACACGGCCACCGTGGTCGTAAAGGTGCCGTGCGTGGCCGGCGACAAGTACCCGGGGTGACTGCAGAATGCTGAACATCGTGATGCCGATGGCGGGCCGCGGGAAGCGGTTTGCGGACGCGGGGTTCACCACCCCCAAGCCGCTGATCCCGGTCCACGGGCGGCCCATGACCGAGGCCGTCATCGCAAACCTGCGGCCGGCGCGCCCGCACCGGTTCATCTTCCTGATCCTCCGCGAGCACGCCGCAGCGTTCGGGTTCGACGCCCACCTGCGGGCGTGGGCACGGGGCAGTGAAATCGTGTTCGTCGACCGGGTGACCGAGGGGGCCGCCTGCACGGTCCTGCTCGCCCGGCACCTCATCGACACCACCGACCCGCTCATGATCGCCAACTGCGATCAGTGGGTGGACGTGAGCATCGACGACTACCTCGCCACAATGGACCGCGACGCCGCCGACGGGCTCATTATGACCATGTGGGCCGACGACCCGAAGTGGTCGTTCGTGCGGTTCGACGCGGCCGGGCGGGTGGTCGAGGTGGTGGAGAAGAAGGTGGTGTCGAACGAGGCGACGGTCGGGGTGTACAACTTCCGCCGCGGGTCCGACTTCGTGCGGGCCGCCGACGCGATGATCGCCGCGGACCTGCGGGTGAACGGCGAGTTCTACGTCGCCCCGGCGTACAACCCGCTCATCGCCGAGGGGCAGAAGCTCGCGGTCTACAACGTGGGCAAGGAGGACGCCGGCATGTACGGCCTGGGCATCCCCGCCGACCTCGAACGGTTCCTCGCCAACCCCGTGTCGCGGAAGGCCGTCGCGTTCGTTGGTGCCTCGTGACACTGGCCCGGGTGAAGGCCGCCATCGAGCGGACTGCCGGAGCGGCGCTGCCGGTCCGGTTCTGGGAGAAGCTGTTCCGGTACGCCCTGCGCAGGGCGCACCGTGGCGGCGACCAGTTCCCGACGTACCACGCGCGCCCGAAGCGGGCCGACGGCGTGGGCGTGTGGTCCGACCGCCGCCCTGACCTGCCGACGGTGGCGGTGGTGCTCCAGGGGCCGCTGCTCCTCGTCAACGACTTCACCGTCGAGACGGTCCGCTTGTACCGCCGGACGTTCGCGGGGTGCCCGCTCATCGTCTCGACGTGGGAGGGCGAGGACGCCGCGGCCGTCGCCCGGCTCCGCGACGCCGGGGCCGAGGTGCTCCTGAACCGCAAGCCGAGCTTCGCCGGGTTCAAGAACACGAACCTCCAGCTCGTGTCGTCCCTCGCGGGCGTGCGGCGGGCACAGGAACTGGGGGCCGAGTTCGTCCTGAAGACCCGCACCGACCAGCGCATGTACGCCCCGAATGTTCCCGCGTTCCTCGTGGCCACCTGGACCGCGTTTCCCGCAGCCCCAGGGTATCGGCAGCGCGGCCGGCTCATCGGCTCGAGCCTCGGCAGCCACAAGTACATCATGTACCAGTTCTCGGACATGAACGTGTTCGGCCACGTCGCGGACGTACTGGAGTACTGGAGTTGCCCGCACACGAAAACCGCCGGGCTTCCACCCGACCACAAGAACGTCTTGAGCGAGGTCGCACGGGCAAACCCGCCGGAGCAGCACATTGTTGGGTCGTATCTCCGCTCGATTGGCAAGCCGATCGAATGGAGTCTCCCAGCGTACTGGCAATCGCTGGCCGACCACTTCGCTATTGTGGACCGGGCGGCGCTCGACCTCGTTTGGTTCAAGATTAGCGAGACGCACGAGCACCCACGACCTCGATACGCGGGGATTGAGGCGCTCCACGAACTCACCTTCGCGGAGTGGCTAAACCTTTGCGTCGGACTCTCCGGCAAGGATGCCGTACCTCACCACGAGATGTCCCAGAGTCTTAGCGGCGGGAGCCTGATATCGGCTCCACAGCGATGAGGATCTGGCCCAAGCTGATGCGGTTTGCCCACCGCGTTGTGAACCGTTGTGGGTCGGCGTTCGTCACGGCTCACGCGCGGCCGAAGTTCGCTGCGGGCGTGGGGACGTGGTCCGACCCGCTCGTCGAGCCGCTGCGGGTCGCGGTCGTCGTCCAGGGACCACCGGTCGTTGAGGATGACTTCACCCTCGAGTCGGTCCGCGTCTACCGCAAGCACTTCCCCGGGCAGCCCGTCATCGTCTCGACGTGGGACGGGACGCCCGCCCCGGTGGTAGAGAGCCTGCGGGCGACCGGTGCGGAGGTGGTGCTGAGCACGCCGCCCGCCGACCCCGGGCCGCTGAACGTGAACTTCCAGTTGGTCAGCACGCGGGCCGGGATCGAGCGGGCTAGGCAACTCGGGGCAAAGTTCGTTCTCAAGACGCGGGCCGACCAGCGGGTCTACGCCCCGAGCGTAGCCGAGTTCCTGGTGAACGTCCTGAAGGCGTTCCCGGTCACTACCGGATACCGGCAGCGGGCGCGGATCGTCAGTTGCGGGCGGAGCAGCTACAAGTTCGGGCTGTACCAGATCTCCGACCAGCTCCTGTTCGGCGACGCCGGCGACATGGAACTGTACTTCTCCGCCCCCCTGCGGCCGTCGGAACTGCCGCCCGACTACCGCGACGTGATCGGCCCGATCTGCCGGCACAAGTCGCCCGAGGCGTACCTCGCGTCGCGGTTCCTGGAGGCCATCGGGCGGCCGGTCGCGTGGACGCTCGCCGACAGTTGGGACTCCCTGGCGGGGCACTTCTGCGTCGTCGACCCGGCCTCGCTCGACTTGTACTGGCCGAAGTACGCCCCGCACGCGGAGTACGCCACGCACTACGGCGGCATCCTCTCGTCGCAACCGCTGGACTTCCGCGAGTGGCTCGCGCTACAGCACTGCCGGCCCGACCCGGCGCAGTACGAAGCCACCCTGACCCTCCCGCTCGCGGTCCCGCTCCCCGCCCCAGTCGTGAAGGGGCCGGGGTGACAGGAATGCACGTCGGGATCGACTGGGGGATGGACGGGTTCTCGGTCGGGAACGGCCAGTTCCGGTACGCGGTCGACCTCATCAACGCTCTGGCGGCGCTCGGGGCCGCAGCGCAGGTGACGGTGTTCGGCACCCGCCCCGAGCCGCCCGCGACGATTGTGAAGTGCTTCGCCGGCGGCTCGAACTGGGAGTGGGTCGCCAAGCCGCTCGCACGGGGCCGCGGGTCGTTCTGGGTCGACCAGTGGCGGAGCTTCCGGGCGCACCGCGGCCGCGGCCTCGAGGTCCTCCATGTGATCGACGCGACGCCACCGTACTCGCCCCCGTGCCCGGTCGTCGTCACGGTTCACGACCTGATGGCCGAAGTGTTCCCGCAGGACTATGCGGAGTGGATCACCGGTCGCGGCTACCGCCGGTGGCGCTGGCTCCTCCGGCACCGCGCCCAGCGACTCCTGGCGATCAGCCGCACGACGGCCGCAGACGTGCAACGGCTCTGGCGGGTTCCCGCACGGCGCATCGACACGGTTTACCACGGTACGGCCGGCTTCCCCCCGGCGGGGTTCGAGGCGTCCTGGTCGGCGACGCTCACAAGCCGCTTCCCGACCCTGGTCGGGCGTCGGTTCGTACTCGCCCCGTACAACCTCGAACCGCGGAAGAACCTGCCGGCTCTGCTCGCCGCCTTCCGCACCGTGCGAGCGCAGTTCCCCGACGTCGAACTGGTTCTCTTCGGGAAGGGGTCGTGGACCCCGGAGCGGGAGGAGCGCACGAGCGGGCTCCTCGCGAAGCTCGACCTCGCGGGTGCCGCCACCCGAACGGGCATCGTGAGTGACACCGAACTCGCGGCCCTGTACCGTGCGGCCGACGTGTTCGCGTTCCCGCCGCTGTACGAAGGGTTCGGGCTCCCGCTGCTCGAAGCGATGGCGTGCGGCGCGTGCGTCCTGGCGCGGAACGCCTCGGCGATGGCCGAGGTTGTCGGGGACGCCGGGTTGCTGGTCGAGACCGCCGACCCGACGGCACTGGCTGATGGACTGACTCAACTCCTGTCGAACGGAGCCGAGCGCGACCGCCTGCGGGCCGCGGCACGGGCGCGAGCGGCCACGTTCACCCCGGTGCGGATGGCCGCGGAGACATTCGCGGTGTACCGGAAGGCGGCCGCGCGATGACCGGCCCCCGCGTCGTTCACCTGAGCCCAGCAACGTTCGGCTCAGGGGGCTTGTTCGGAGGGGGCGAGCGGTACGCCCTCGAACTCGCCCGCAGCATGGCCGACGTCGTCCCGACCCGTCTCGTGTCGTTCGCCGACCGCCCGCGCCGCGAACGCATCGGCAACCTCGACGTAATCGTCCTCGGCCCGCCGTGGTACGTCCGCGGGCAGCGGCTGAACCCGGTTCACCCCAGCGTCATCCGCCACATCGCCTGGGCGAACGTCGTCCACTGTCACCAGCGGTTCGTCCTCGGCGGCACGCTCGCGGCCGCAGCGTGCCGGCTCACCGGGCGGCGGGTGTTCGTCTCCGACCTGGGCGGCGGCGGGTGGGACGTGTCCGCGTACCTCCCCGCCGTCCGCCACCTGTACCACGGGTTCCTGGACATCAGCCGCTACGCACGGAGCGTCGCGAACCACGACGCCGAGCCGCGGGCGTCGGTGATCTACGGCGGCGTGGACACCGAGAAGTTCTCGCCCGACCCGGCCGTGCCGCGGGAGCCGCTCGTCGTGTACGCCGGGCGGTTGCTCCCACACAAGGGGGTCGATGACCTCGTGGCCGCACTCCCCGAGGGCCTGTCACTCGAACTCATCGGCCGCCCGTACCACGACCGGTTCCTCGCGGACCTGAAGCGGCTCGCGGAGGGGAAGCGGGTGACGTTCCGGGCCGATTGCGACGACGCCGATCTAATCCGCGCGTACCGCCGGGCGCTCTGCGTGGTGCTGCCGAGCGTGTACCGCGACCGGTACGGCACCGAGTCGCGGGTGCCCGAACTGTTGGGTCAGACCCTCATCGAGGGGATGGCGTGCGGCACGCCGGCCGTCTGCACCGACGTTGCGAGCATGCCCGAGATCGTCGAAGACGGCGCGACCGGGTTCGTCGTGGCGCCCAACGACCCGGCCGCCCTGCGGTCGGTCCTGGAGCGCTTCCGCGACGACACGACCGCGGCCGCACGCATGGGAACCGCCGCCCGGCAGCGGGTGCTCGACCACTTCACCTGGCCCGCGGTCGTGAAGCGGTGCCTCGCAGCGTACAACGGCGAGCGGTCAGCGACCTGATGCGTATCCTGCTCTGTTGTCCGGTGACCGTCGACCCGAAGTACGGGGCGGCGAAGGTCTACATCGAGGTCGCGGCCGCGTTCCAGCGGCTCGGGTGGGACGCAACGCTGATCGGCCCGGAACAGGTCGGCGTGCGGCCGCACACGCGCGAGTACCAGTTGGCACTCGGCGAGTACCTCCGGGCGCGGGCCGCGGAGTTCGACGTGGTCGAGTACGAGCACGACAAGCTCCCGTTCCCGCGTGCGTCCCTCCCGGCCGGCCCGCTGTTCGTCGCGCGCTCGGTCCTCCTGATCCACAACGTCCTCGCGGCCCGCATCCCGCCCAGGCCCGGGGGGCGGGCGTGGGTCGGGCACCACTTGTACGGCCGAGCGCGGCGGCGGGCGCTCGAACGGATCGTCGATGACGCGACGGTCACCTGCCGCGAGGCGGACCTCGTGAACGTCCCCACGACCGACGACCGCGACGCACTCGTGCGCCACGGGATCGACCCGGCCCGCATCGTCGTCTTCCCCTACGCCCTGACCGCGGAGCGGCGGACCGAGTTGGGCCGCGCGACCCCCGGGGGCGACCCGCCGACCGTCGCGTTCGTCGGCACGTTCGACCCCAGGAAGGGGATGCGGGACTTCCCCGCGATCGTCGCGGGCGTGTGCGATCGGGTGCCCGACGCGCGGTTCCGGTTGATCGGCACCCGCGGCATGCTCCCGACCGCTGCCGAGGTACTCGCGGCGTTCCCCCGCCGCCTCCGCGACCGAATAGCGGTGACCCCGTCGTTCCAGCCGAACGAGTTGCCTGCGCTGCTGTCGGGATGCTCCGCCGGCGTGTTCCCGTCCGCGGTCGAGGGCTTCCCGTTCGGGGCACTGGAGATGCTCGCCGCCGGCCTCCCGGTCGTGGCCTACCGCGTCCCCGGCCCCACCGCGATGCTCGGCGACGAGTTCCTAGTGCATCGCGGGGACATCACGACAGTGACCGCAAAACTGGTGCAACTTCTGACCGACACCAACGCGCGATCAACGGCGAGCGACCGGGCCAGAGCCCGCGCCGGCGAGTTCTGCTGGGACGACATCATCGGCCGTACAGCGCCGGTGTATGCGACTCGGGTTTCCACGCACGGTTCTCTCACTACATCGCTGAATGCTGGCTCGCGTCGGTTCGCCGAATAGGACGCCGAACGCACGCATTGAAGACGAGAGGTGGCACATGCTGAAGCGCATCGCGCGGGCGGTCCTTCCGCCGAGAGTTCGTCAATGGCTCCAGCGCCGCAAGCTACAGCGCCTCGCGGCCGCGTTCCCCCGCCGCGTCGTCCGCCACCGGTACGGAACGGTCGACTTGAGCATCGAGCTAACGGACCCGCTCGGCCAGGGGTGGTACGACCACGACTGGGAGCCCCTCCCGGAACTCGAGTTGCTGAGCCGGTCGCGGCTGAGGGCCGGCGCACGGGTCTTCGACTGCGGGGCGCACCAGGGGGTCGTCGGCCTGATGCTCGGCGACCGCGTCGGGGCGGCCGGACACGTCGTCCTGGTCGAAGCGAACCCGCACAACGCTGAGATGTGCCGGCAGAACGCGACCCGGAACCTGATGCCCTGGGTGACCGCTGAGCACGCGGCGATCTCGGACGCCGACGGGCAACTCCAGTTCAACGCCGGGTGGAACGGGGCAGTCGGGACCGTCAGCGACTACGGTGGCCTGATCGACGTTCCCGCCGTGACCATCGACACCCTGACGGCCCGCTACGGGCCGCCGGACGTCGTGTTCATCGACGTCGAGGGGTACGAGTGCCACGCGCTCCGCGGGGCCGCCAGGACCGCCGCCACGCACCCCGACTGGTTCGTCGAGGTTCACCTCGGCCCGATGTGGTCCAGGTCCGGGAGCACCGCCGCGGAGGTGTTGTCGCACTTCCCAGCGGACCGGTACGACCGGTTCGTTCACCTCGAAGGATGGGTGGCCCCCGTACCTTTAGAAAGTGCCGATCCGACCGTGCTCGAAGCGCGCTTCTTCCTGACCGCTCTAGCCCGCGCGACCGACCGCGGTGCGTGAGACCCGGCCGGGTGGTGCCACTCAAAGTTGGGCGATTCTCACGGGTGAGTACCCGCCGGAGCCAGGCGGGGTCAGCGACTACACGCGGCTCGTGGCGGAGGGGCTCGCGGCGGCGGGGGACGCGGTCACCGTGTACGCCCCGCCCGGTGACGCGACCCCGCACCACCCCGGCGTTACCGTTGTGCGGCTGCCGGACCACTTCGGCCCCCGCGGGCTACTCGAACTCGACCACGCGATCGCCCGGCGGCCCCGGCCCGACCGCGTCCTCGTGCAGTACGTTCCCCATGCGTTCGGCTGGAAGGCCATGAACGTGCCGTTCGTTCTGTGGGTCGCCCTCCGTGCCAGGCGGCTCCCGCCAGTGTGGGTGATGTTCCACGAGGTCGCGTTTCCGTTCTCGTGGCGGCCCGCCCGGTACGCGCTGCTCGGGTCGCTGAACAACCTCATGGCACGATTGCTGGCCGGCGCGGCCGACCGCGTCCTCGTCTCGGTCCCCGGGTGGGTGCCGATGCTGCGCCGCGTATGCCCAAAGGTCCGGCGGCCCGAGTGGCTCCCGGTGCCGTGCAACGTCGGCACCGTGGCCGACCCCAACGACGTGGTCGCCGTCCGGAGTCGGTACTCGCCGGAGACCGAGGCGCAGCTCATCGGGCACTTCGGAACCTACGCTCCCCATGTGGGGGACGTCCTCATGCGAGCCCTCACCGAACTCCTTGGCCGATTGTCCCGCGCTCGGGTGCTGCTGATGGGCCGCAACTCGGACCGCTGGCGCGACGCTTTCGCCTCGCAGGTGCCGGCACTGGGTGACCGCATCCACGCGACCGGCGAACTCCCCCCGGACCGGCTCCCGGCCCACCTCCGGGCGTGCGACCTGCTCGTCCAGCCCTACCCCGACGGCGTCAGTTCGCGGCGGACGAGCGTGATGGCCGGGCTCGCGAACGGCGTCCCCGTGGTCACCAACCTCGGGCCACTGAGCGAGTGGGTCTGGGCGCACGGGGCCGTCGCCCTCGCGCCCGCGTGCGACCCCCACGCCCTGGCGGAGCTCGCCGCCCACCTGCTCGCGGTCGAACCAGCCCGGTGCAGTGTCGGCGCGTCGGGACAGGTGCTGTACCGCGACACGTTCACGCTCGCCCACACGATCACGTCGATGCGAGACGGACTTTGACTCGACCGCGGCGGCTCCTGACCGTGGGCCGATCCTACGTCGTCGGCCTCAACCGTCGGCTCGCCGACGAGATGGCCCGCGAGGGCCGGGGCGCGTGGGACGTCACGGTCGCCGCCCCGACGTACGTCCACGGTGACCTCCGCCCGATCCGCCTGGAGCCGTTACCCGGGGAAGCGTGCCGGGTTGTTCCGGTCACGCTTTACGCGACCCGTCACCCGCACCTTATGTGCTACGGACGATCCCTCCGTCGACTCTTCAGCGACCGCTGGGACTTGGTACATTGTTGGGAAGAACCCTTCGTGCTCGCGGGCGCTCAGATCGCCCATTGGGCTCAACGCTACCGACTCAGTTGGTACACGTTTCAGAACATCTCCAAGCGGTACCCACCCCCGTTCTCATGGATCGAGCACTACGTGTTAGGTCATGCGGCCGGTTGGATCGCAGCGGGGGACACGGTACAAGCGGTCCTCGGCACACGAACAGATTACGCGACGAAGCCCCACCGGGTCATCCCCCTGGGTGTGGACACGACTGCGTTCCGCCCCGACGCCGCGGCCGCGGCCGCCGTGCGGGCATCGCTGGGGTGGGCCGACCCGGGACCGCCGGTCGTGGGCTACCTTGGACGGTTCGTGGCGGAGAAGGGCGTGCGGCTCCTGGCGGCCGCACTCGATCTCGTGCGTTCGCCGTGGCGAGCGCTGTTCGTGGGGGGCGGGCCGCTTGAGAGTGAACTCCGCGCGTGGGCGGCGCGACATCCGGACAGGGCCCGGGTTGTCACCGGCGTGCCGCACGCGGGCGTCCCCGCCTACCTGAACGCGATGGACGTCCTCGCCGCCCCGAGCCAGACGACCCCGCGGTGGAAGGAGCAACTCGGCCGCATGCTCATCGAGGCGATGGCGTGCGGGGTTCCGGTCGCAGGGTCGGACTCGGGCGAGATCCCGTTCGTCATCGGCGACGCGGGCGTCGTCCTCCCCGAAGCCGACTCTCTGGCGTGGGCGGCGGGTCTCGGGGCGCTGCTGGAAGGCCCCGCTCGACGGGCCGACCTGGCACGGGCCGGTCTCGCCCGTGTCCACGCCGAGTTCACCTGGCCGCTCATCGCCCGCCGGCACCTGACGTTCTTCGACGAACTTCTCAGCAGCCAACCATGACACACCAAACGGTAGATCTCGAGCACATGTACCGCACCGCCGATCGCGTCCGTGCGGCGGGGCTGACGGGCGACACGTCCGCCCTGATGTACCAGGGGTACGTCGAGTTCGTCCGCGCGTTCGTCCCCGCGGGATCTGTCCTCGATGTGGGATGCGGCAACGGTTGGTCGTCGCACTGGTTTGCGGAACAGGGTTTGGATGCCACCGGAGTCGACCTTAACCCCCGCGCGTTCGAGCCGGCGGTCCGGGCCGACCTCCGCTTCGTCGAGGGGAACGCGACCCGTCTCCCGTTCCCCGACGGAACGTTCGACGCCGTTGCCGCCCACGCCTGTCTCGAACACATCTCCAATCCCGAAGGGGCGCTGCGGGAGATGATCCGCGTCGCGCGGCCCGGGGGTGTCGTGTGCGTCGTCGGTCCGAACCTCCTCAGCTTCGGGCAATCGTTCCGGGCGCTGACGCGCTACGTCTGGCAGGCCCGCCCTCAGCGTCGGATTATCTTCCGGGACGCGGAAATGCCGCGGCATCCGTTCGGGAACACACTCCCGGAAGCCCTCGCGTACCTCGCGTACCACCTGTTCCTCGCCTCGCAGAAGTGCCTGTCCCGCCGCCCGGCGTTCACGATGCGCCGGCCCGACGATCGGCCGCCCTTCCACGCGGACAACGACGCCTGCTACCTCTGCAATCCCATCGACCTCGCTCGCTACTTTCGGCAGCGCAATTGCGAGGTCCTTCGTGACGCGGCCCTGGGACGACCGGGTTGGACGCGCCTCATCGCGGGCGGGACGTGGATCGCCGCACGAACCCCAACCCGGCGATGACACCGGTCCGGCTCGCGGTTGTGCGGGACGTTCACACGGTGCGCTCATTGGTTCCCGCTATGCGCCGGCCTTTACTGACTTCCAGGGCTCACTGCTAACCCTCCATCACGGACCCGATGCCAGATTCCAACCCCTTGGGACCGCGGGACGCTGCTGCCACTGCCAATCCGGCCGGCACGCCACGGGCGTCGTCGCTGGACGTGTTCCGCGCCGTCGTGTGCCTCCAGATCGTGACGGCGCACACGTTCTTCGGGGCGCGGTACCCGCCCCTCGCCGAGCACCTGGGGCACGTCACTGTCTGGTGCGTCGCGCACCTCCGGTTCGGGTTCGAGAGCTTCTTCGTCATCGCCGGGTACTTCCTGGCCTACGGGTTCCGCCCCGGGGCGTGGAGCTACCTCTCGGTCCGCGCGTTCTTTTCCCGCCGCCTCGTCCGGTTGGCCGTGCCGTTCTGGGTCGCGATCGCATTCGGTCTGATCGGCTTCCAGGTCAGCGCGTGGGTGCGGGACCGGCCGTACACCCTTCCGTCGCCCGCCGAGTTGCTCCCGCTGCTCGCCTTCGTCCAGGACCTTGCGCCGGTCGCGGCCCCCTCGGCGGTCTACTGGTTCATGGCCCCCCTGATGCAGTTCTACGTGGCGTGGGCGGTAGTGTTCTGGTGCGCCCGCCGGTGCCATTTGAAGTGGAGCCCGGCCGCGTTTCACGACCGGGCCGTCGTGGTCGTGTACCACTTCACCACCCTCGCCCTGGTCTCATCCTTGCTGTTCACGCTGACCGGGCCGCGCATCGCGTGGGCGCTCCCGACCAATGCCTTGTATCTCGCCATCGGCTGCCTGACGTACTGGCGCACCGTCGGACTGGGGAGCGTGGCGGCGCTGAGCCTCGGGGTGCTCGCCCTGGTGGCTCTCGGGCTGGCGTCCGGGGCGTCCCGCCCGATCGCGGCGGGCGTCGCAGCGGTCCTCCTCGTCCGGGTGGCGGCCCACCCGACGCTCAACCCCAACGCGCTCACCCGAGTGCTGGCGTTCATCGGCCACCGGTCCTACAGCATCTACCTCACCCACACCTACGTCATCTACCGCGTGCTCAACGTCCCCGCGGTGATGCGTCTCGAACTGACGCCGCTGGGCGAGGTGGCCGTGTGCCTGGGTGCCGTCGGAGCGGCCGTGGTCGTCGGTCTGGTGTTCTATCAGTTGGCGGAGCGCCCGCTCACCCGCGCGTCGCGCCGCCTCGAGTACCGCGGCGCGCTCTTGGCCCCGCCGACCAGCGACCCGGAGCGGGGCGACGCGCGACAGCCCCGGACATCGTAGCGTGCCGAGCCCTCTCCGCCTCGCGGTGGTGCGCGACTTCCGGGCCGAGGGGTGGTGGAGCATGGATCTGTGCGCCGACCAACTCCTCGCTCACCTCCCGCCCGGAGTCGAAGAGGCCGACGTCGCTCCGGCGTTCGCCCGCGTGTTCGGACGGGTGCCGGGGGCGGGCCGCCCCGGGTTCAACGCCGATCGCGCCCTCAACCGCTACCTGCTCCTCCCCCGGGTCGTCTGCCGCGTCGCCCGGCAGACCGACTTCGTTCACGTCGCCGACCACAGTTACGCACACCTCGTCAGCTCCGTTCCGCTCGGCCGCGCTGGGGTGTACTGCCACGACCTCGACGCCTTCCGCTCGGTCCTGGATCCCGCAACGGAGCGTCGGCCGTGGTGGTTCCGGCGTCAGGCGCAGCGGGCCCTCGACGGCCTGCGCCGAGCGGCGGTCGTGTTCCACAGCACGGCCGCGATCGGGAACGATCTGCACAGCCTCGCACGTGTGGCAGCCGACCGATTGATCCACGCGCCCTACGGCGTCGCCGACGAGTACACCCCCGACCCAAACCCGGTCGTGAGCCTGCCCGTCGCCACCGGCCCGCCGTTCCTGCTCCACGTCGGGAGCAGCGCCCCGCGGAAGCGGCTCGACGTCCTCCTCGACGTGTTCGCCGCTGTCCGCGGGCGTGTTCCGGGGCTTCGACTCGTCCAGGTGGGCGGGCCGTGGTGGCCCGCGCTTGCCGATAAGGTCGTCGGCCTCGGGTCCTCGGTCGCCCAGGTCCGCGGCCTGTCTCGGGGGCAACTCGCCGAGTTGTACCGCCGGGCAGCGGTCGTCGTCGTGCCGAGTGACGCTGAGGGGTTCGGGCTGCCAGTGATCGAGGCGCTCGCGTGCGGGGCCGCTGTCGTGGCGAGCGACCTGCCGACGCTCCGCGAGGCCGGGGGCACCGTCGCAGCGTACTGCCCCGTGGCCGACGTCCCGGCGTGGGCCGCCGCCGTAGTCAATGTTCTCAACAACTCACATTCCATCCCGCCGCTCGCGGCACGCCTCGAACACGTCGCCCGGTTCTCCTGGGCGACTCACGCCCGGGTGATCGCGGATGCGTACCTGCGGTTGCGCGAGCGACGAACGGCGTGAGGCTCCTGTACCTCAGTCCGGTCGGCACCTTGGGCGGGGCGGAGCGGGTGCTCCTCACCGCCGTCCGCGGCGTCCTCCGCGAGCGGCCCGGTGCGGTCGTGCGGGTCGTCGTTCTCGCCGACGGACCCCTCGCCGGTGCGGTGCGCGACATCGGTGCGGAGGTCGAGGTCATCGCGCTGCCGGCGGACTTCGCGGCGCTCGGCGACAGTTCGCGGCCGGGCGGTCGGACCGCGGCCGCGCTCCGATCACTTCACCGGCTCCCGGCGCTCGCGCAGTTCGTCGCCCGGCTCCGGGACAGGATCGCGAAGTTCGCGCCGAACCTCGTCCACTCCAACGGCATCAAGACCCACTTGCTCTCGCCGTTCGTCGTCCCGAAGCGCGTGCCGCTCGTCTGGCACGCACACGACTTCTACGGGTCGCGGCCCGTCGCCGGATGGCTGCTGCGGCGGGCGCGGGCACGGGTGAAGGCGGTGGTGGCGATCTCGAACGCCGTGGCCGCCGACGTGCGGGCGGTCCTCCCAGGCGTGCCGGTCCGCGTGGTGCCGAACGCCATCGACATCTCGCGCTTCTGCCAGGGTGCCGGCGACGGCCCGGAACTCGACCGGCTCGCGGGGGTGCTCGTGGCACCAACTGGCACGCTCCGCGTTGGCCTGGTGGCGACCTATGCCCGGTGGAAGGGGCACCTGACCGTCCTCGACGCGGCCGCCAGGCTCGGAGCCGACGCACCCGAGTTGCGGGTCCGGTGGTACGTCGTCGGCGGGCCGATCTACCAGACCCCGGCCCAGTTCACCCCCGCCGAACTGCGCGAGGCGGTCGCGGCTCGCGGACTCGGCGACCGGGTCGCGTTCGTGCCGTTCCAGACCGACACGGCCTCGGTGTACCGGGCGCTCGACGTCGTCGTCCACGCCTCGACCGCCCCCGAGCCGTTCGGCCTCACGATCGCCGAGGCGATGGCGTGTGGGCGGGCGGTGGTCGTGAGTGCGGCCGGTGGCGCGACGGAGTTGTTCACCGACGGTGTTGACGCGCTCGGGTTCGAACCGGGTAATGTCAACCAGTTGTCGTCAGTGGTCTGTCGCCTCGCGCGGAATCCAGACCTCCGCGCTCAACTCAGCCTGGCTGCGCGCCATGCGGCGGCCGCCAGATTCGATGCGCTCGACTACGGTGCGAAGTTGTGGGGCGTGTACGGCGTGGTGGTGATGCGGCGGCGGCCGACCGGCGAACCGCCCGAACGGGATGAAGGGGTCAGAGTCTGATAAGTTTTGGCCATGAGAATTTAGCGGATGATGGTTTGTGACTTGATTTGCCGCCCCTTATTGGGCTGTCGTGGACTCCAGGGCGGATGCGGCAGGGTCGCGTGTGCTACCGGGGCGGTGCTCCTTCGGACGAGCCCACTCGGTCGCGTCACCTGGCGGAACCAGTCGGCCGGGTACCTGGTCACGTGGGGGGGATAAACCGGGGCCGCCTGTAGCCCGTCGCGGTCACTTCGTGGGTCGTCTGGGTAGCGCTCGGTACGGCAGCGATCATCTTGTGCGCGAAACCGGCCGAGGGAGTTGCCAGTATCGGCGTGCCGGTCGCGCTGTTGGCGGCCTGGCCGCTCGACCGGGCAGCGCTGGTGTTCGTGGCGGGGCCGATTTTCCAGGCCACTCCGGAGAGCCACGTCGGGTCGTTGTGGCTGCTGGTGGAGTGATCACGTCGCTGATCGGCGCGAGCGTCGGCCTGTACCTCCCCGGTTGGCCCGACCAGGCTCCCGTCGTGGGCGGCGGATCGACCGCGGTGACCGGCGGGTGCGCGGGCCTGGTCGTGCTCCTCTTCGTGAAGGTTGGCCGCAACACCCGCTGTAACTGGCCCGACGGGCCGCTACCCCGGTCTCGGCCTGCTGGGCGTTGCTCACCACCGGGTATTGGCAGTCCGAGTCACGCCCGGCTGTGTGGGACCGAGAAGATCCTGCCCCTCATGGTGGACTTGCTCGCTTAACATAGGCAAGTTCAAACGGTTCACGCACGGATAGCAAAATTGATCTTCAACACAGTCGCTTATTATTTCCTCTTTTTATTCCCGGCGGCGATTTGGTTCCGCTGCGCGTCGGCCCGCACTCGACCGTGGGTTTGCGTGGCGTTCGGGGTGGTATTCTTCGTCTACTTCTCGGTCACTCAACTCGGTGGGTGGTGGGGAGCAGCGTGCGTCCTGATCTTCGTGTGGGAGGCGTGCTTCCGCACGCTATACCGTCCTGGCGGATGGGCATGCTGGTTCGGTATCGCGGTGAGCGTGCTCGTACTCGTCGCGTTCAAGTATTGGAACTTCTTGGTCGGGCTGGCCCCGCCGGAGACCGCCGGCCTTCACTGGGCGGGTGCGTTCCTGCCCTTGGGCGTATCGTTCTTCACCTTTGAATTCATCCACTACGCGGTCGATCGGTGCGAGGGCAAGGTCGAGCGCGGGAGTGCGGGCGAGTACCTCGCGTTTATCTTCTTCTTCCCGACAATGGTCGCGGGACCGATCAAACGGTTCCAGGACTTCGCACCGTGCCTCCGGAACCCGAGTCCGGCCTGGGCTCTTGACTGGAACCGGGGAATCACCCGCATCCTGACCGGTCTCGTCAAGAAGTTTGCCGTCGCCGACTTCTTGACCAGCCTGACGGACCACCTGAACGCGGCCGACATCGCCCGTGCCGACCGGTGGGTGCTCCCCGTGTGGCTGTTCGCATACGGGTGGAAGATCTACTTCGATTTCTCCGCCTACTCGGACATCGCGATCGGGTCGGGCCGGCTCTTCGGCATTCGCATCCCCGAGAACTTCGACTGGCCGTACTTCCGGACCAACATCGCCGAGTTCTGGCGGCACTGGCACATGTCACTTTACAAGTGGTTGGTCGACTACGTGTTCATCCCCCTCGGCGGGTCCCGCGGCCGGGAGAAGCGCGTTTGCCGCAACATCATGATTGTGATGTTGGTTAGCGGCGTGTGGCACGGGGCCGGCCTGAACTTCCTCGTCTGGGGAGCGTGGCACGGAGTCCTCCTCGTCGCGCACAGGTGGTGGTCGGGGAGGGGGCGCGGGCGACAGGAGGAGCGCCGGTCCTTGATTTCTCGCGCCCCGGGGTGGTTGTTAACCTACCTCTGTGTGAACATCGGGTGGGCGTTCTTCGCAATGGACCTTCCCACATCGGTACTCTTCTTCCGACGGCTGCTGGGAGGCTAGCGTGCCCGCTCCGATAGGTTGGCTGAAGCACCTGTGCGAGTACCTCGGGGGCGAGCGCGACGAACCGCCTCTGGGGGTACCGCTCCCGCTATGGTCACCGATCTGGGGGTTGTGGTGGGGCACGCTCCTCTGCGTCGCTTTCCTGTTCTGCGGGCAAGCGTCGAAGTTCATCTACATCGATTTCTAACCGGGCTGCTGCAGTGAACGCAAGCTACTTCATCACGCAACTGGCCGTTACCGCGATCGTTCTGGGAGCCGCGAACTGGTTCGTCGCACGGGCGGCGGTGAACACGGTACCACGCCAACTCCTGCGCCACTGTGAGGAGGGGAACCCGGCGACCGACCTGTTCCTGGGGAACTCGATGATGGCCGCGGGCCTCGACGAGACCGCGTTCACCACTGCGCGGCCGGACCGCCACGGGTTGAATGCCGGCTTGGGCTCGACCGGACCTGTCGAACACTACCTGATTTATGATCGCCTCGGCCGGCACCGCGGGGCAACGGTCTACTACGGGTTTTTCGATGGGCAACTGACCGAGCCCGCAGTCGGCGGGTGGGACGACCTTGTCGGCAACCGGGCGATGGCGTATTACGTTTCTCCCGGAGTCGCGGCCGGGTTCTATGCCCCGGGAAACCTGCTTGCCGCTTGGCGCATCCGAACGCTCGGGTGGGTGCCCGCACTGGTCGAGCGACAGACCATCTGGGCAAAGGTCGAGCGGGTGCGGCGGGTGCTGGGCGAGGTCGGCCTCCCGAACAAAGACGTCAACCGGTTCGGCCGCGTCGAAGACTTCGCACTCCTGGAGCCAACTGACGACGCGGACTTCGCCACGTCCTGTCGTCGGGTCGTTCAAGAGCGGCAACCCCTCACCCCCGCAATCGCTGCGATCCTCGGTCGTGCGGTCGAGAACGGCTCTCCCGTCGTGATCGTCGAAATGCCGGTGACCGACGAGCACCGGCGGCGGTTCTACTCCAACCCCGAATGGGCCGCATATCGTGAGTACGTGGCTGACCTCATTCGGACCGCGGGCGGTGAGTACCTGGTTGCTTCGGACTGGGTTGGGCCGGAAGGGTTCGCTGACCACCTGCACCTGAACGCGGTCGGCGCCCGAACCTTTACCCGCCGTATTGCCAACCTCATCCCGCCCAAGCGGTGACCGTCCGGTATCGGGCCACGTCCTCGGGCCAGTCGACCGTCGGGTCCTCGGCCGGCGTCGTCTTCTCGCCCACCGCTAGTTGCACCTGACAATCGTACCGAGCCTCATGGGTCCGGAAGAACTCCCGCGTCGCCGCCTCCAACCCGTCCTCGTCCGTCACGTCGAACCCCTTCTCCGCCACCCTCAGCGCGTCGGTGGCAGGGACGACGCCCACCTTGGCCACGTACTCGCCGTACCGGATCAGGCCTGCGAGTCGTACGACTCGCAGGCGGGTGCCGCTTCGGGCGCCCGTACACGACCGCACACGCCCCGACCGCGGAATACCAGCCACGCTTACGGCGCAACGCGCGGGGACCCTTACGGGAAGCTGACCGTGCTGTTCCGGTCCGGCACAACGGTGGGTATACTGGTCCCGATGGGCCTCCCCACCGCCCCTGCTCGCAGCCGCCCGGCTCGCGGCCGAGGCGCCCGGGCTGAGCAGGTTGATCCCGTCGACCACCCGGTAGTGCTTCCCGGACCAGTGCCGGGTGACCAGCGGGATGTGCCGGGCGTGGAGCTCGCCGAGGGTCCCATCGTCGGCCACGAGGACCCCGGCGGACCGGTCCACGAGCGGGGCCACCTCCTCCCACAGGGTGGCCGAGTCGGGCTCGAGCCGATGAAGCAACTGGGTGAAGGCGTCGTGGGCCGGTCCGGGGAGCGGTCGGGTTGCACGCGGGCGGCCTCTGTGGCGGTACACGCCCGGGGCGTGGCCAGCAGGAACTGGATGTAGTCCTCGGGGGCGCGCCGCGGGGGATTCATGACCGTAGTGCTACTCCGCTCGCGTGGCCGGTGCCTGCTGAACAGCCGTACCCAACTGCGTAACTCTTAAAAAGTATCGCATTCGACCGCTTCGGCGTTCTCCGAGCTGCATCTCGATGGATACGACAGGTACAAGGCGCTCAGCCGCGGCGATTTCGCGGTGCTTTACGTGCTGCTACGAAAGTTGAATCACGAACTTCACGGCCGCGAGGTGGTGCGCGGGCGCCGACCCACTGACGACGGCGTCCGTCACAAAGCGTAGAAGCTCGCTCGGTGCTCGATCGTTCGGCACCGGGTGCCGGACACCTTCAACCATTGCAACTCCCCGGGACGCCCTGAGTTCGCGGGCAATTCCGCGCGACGAGCCGGCTGCTCGACAGAAAAAAAAGCCGAACGCTCCGCAACAAGTATGCGAACCGCGCTCCGCGGTACGCGACCCCCTGGGCCGGCAACCGTGACGACCGACATCCCCTCCTCTGCCCTGGCTCTCCGCCCGCGTGAGGCGGCGAAGGCTCTGAGCATCTCACCGCGCCTGCTGTGGCAGCTCACAAAGGACGGCCACATCCCCTGCGTTCGTGTGGGCACCGGCAAGCGCAAGGCGGTGCTGTACCCCGTGGCCGACTTGCGGGCGTGGTTGAGCCGGGAGGCCGAGGCCACGAAAGGGGGAACCCAGTGACCCACTCAACGAGACGCGGAGAGGTCGCCGAGCGCAGCGACGAAAGCGGGCGATCCTGGCCCCCCTGCCGGTAGCGGTGGTCAGCGGCGCCGGCGAACGGCGGGCGTCCCGGCTCGCCCCGTACGGCATCCGCACCTGCCTCGACTTCGCCCCCGCCGGCGGGCGGCTCGTCAAGCAACTGCTGACGAAGACCGGGCACGAGCTGTGGCCGGCGTCAACTGGGCGCCCCTTCACCCCCGTCCGGCCCGGGCGGTCGCCGCACCAGGTGCCGGCCCGGGGCCGGCACCTGGTGGGCAACGAGAGGACCTGACCGTGCTGTGGGCGTGGTGCGTGCGACACACCCAGCGGCTGATTGCGGAACTGCTCCGTTACACCGTCCGCACCGACGCGCTCGGCACTCACCTCGCGTGGAATGATGGCGAGTCCACCGCGGGCCTGTGCAAGTTGCCCGGCTCGTCCGACCGGTTCGACGAGCTGCTCGACCGGGCGCGCACCCCACCTCCGCCGCACGTACCCGACCCGCGCGACGGAATGTCGGACTGGAACTGGCGGCACGGGGACCGAAAATATCCGTTCCACAGTATTCCACAGTTGGCTGTGGAAATTCCACACGCACAAGCATTTCCACGCAACGGATTCCACTGTACGCAACGTTGGGCGGCTGATAAGATTTCCCTAGAAAACGCTGGCGTTCGGGGCGTTTTCGGGGTCGTACTTGAGGCGCCTCTTAATCAGCGGGTCGTCGGTTCGAGCCCGACAGGGGCCACTCAACAAGTCCTGAAATACGAAGGGGTTGCGGCAAGTGCCGCAACCCCTTTCTCGTTGGCTCTCCGCGCGACGCTACACTATTTTTCAACCGGCCCGTCGCCCTCTGACGGCGGGAGCAACTGCCCTGACACGTTCCTCAAGGTGTCGGTCCGGTCGAACGCCTTCTCACAGTCCACGTAGTACTGTGCCGTCTGGACGCTCCGCCCGAGCGCGTGGGCCGTCGCGTTCGCGCTCTGGGCGCGGCTACCACCACCGTAGGCTACCACCGTGGGCCACCATCGTGATGGCACTGGCCCGGAGGTTTCCGCACGCATCTGGAGGCGGCCGTGCCGGGGTGGCGGGAGCGGGTGTTTGAGTCAGGGGCGGACCGAGCCACCGTTGACGTCGAGGTCCATCTCCAGAGCGGGCGGGTGTGGTCCGCGGGGCATTCCTTCAGAAGGCGAGTGTGGCGCGGGCCAAGGGGATAGCAAGTGAGGGTGCGCAGGCTATGGGCAGACCACCTCGTGAACGCCCAACCTGTGAGCAGGAGCCAGGAGTAGTTGGTCCCGCTCGGAAGCACTCGCCCGGTCACAAGACGTTGACATAAAACCGGTTAGCGTACCAACGGTCGGCTCTCGCTGCGTTTGGTACGGGAGGTGCTTTCACTTCTCTCAACGAGGCGGCTCGTCGAGCACAGTGAGGGGAGAGGCACTCTGCTCGGCGAGCCGTCGTCCGTTAAAAAACACGCCGCCCGGACTCGTGACACAGGGGAGAGGGTGTCACAAGTCCGGGCGGTACTGTTCCCGGGCCGGTGGGAAAGTGGCCGGCCCGGCCGCCGGTTCCGCGCTCGTGAGAGGGGTCGCCGACGGTACATGAAGTCTCCCCGAACGACACCTCCCTGTCAATCCTTTGCTCAAAAACATCTGACTCGGGATTGGGGAGCCGCTCTCCACCGACCCCGCTCCTGAGCAGGAAGGCCCCGCGCCTCGTGCGTGCTCAGGCGTTCCGCCCGTAGAGCCACCGGGACAGGACCCGGGTCATCAGGGGCATCGCCGCGTACGTCATCACGCACACCATCAGGACCGTGGTCGCCAGGGTCCGCGCCACGAGGGGCCAGTCCCCCAGCGCCGGGACGACTGCGTACTGGACCACCGAGATGAGCGGGTACAGGGCCGCCACGGTCACCACGACCATCTTGTACCGGGGCGGCGGGGCCCGGCCGGCCGGGGGCGAGAACCACACCTCCATCCCCGTGTGCCGCTCCCGGGCCGGCGGGTGCGTGGTCAGCGGCGCGACCCGGGCCAGCCACGCCTCGCGGGCGGCCGAGTCCTCCCACTGAGTGAGGTGGTCGAGGGTGTCGAACCGGAACAGGACGAGGTACTCGGGCCGCCGCGGGTCGGTCGGGCGGATGATGTGGAACCCCAGGTGCCCGTCGAACCGCAGGGCCTCCTGGGTGACGCCCCGGAGCCAGTCCTCGAACGCCGCCTCCTGACCCACCCGCACGCGGTGGCGGACGACCACGGTCACCGGGCCCTCGTCGGTCATGCTCAATCACCCTGCGGTTGGTCGACATCATCCTCGGCACAGACAGAGTGACCCGAGCCACCGTGCCACTGAGTCACCGACACCTGCAACGGTTGCGGGCGGGGTGCCCCCGCCCGCAACGTGTCCTTCGGCGTCTACTTCTGGACCTGGCCCGCGGAGGGCTCGCGGCACCGCCGGCCGAACGTCTCCGTGGCCAAGAACGGAACCACGACCGGCGGGGTTGCTCCAGACCGTTCTTGGCCACGGAGACGTTCGGCCGATAGCGGTGCTGGAACAGCCCTCCCCGGGACGCACGACCGGACAAACGCTCGGGCGACGCAACATCGCCCTGGTGCAGGGCACCGAGCTAAACGGCCGAAGGAACGGAGGGAGTGTAAGGGAGGCACGCCGCGCGTGCAAGGAAGTGGGGCCGAACACGAACATCGGGTTGAGCCCCCGGCCCTTCCTGCTGACAATACACTTCGCCCCGCACCCCGCTGAGCGAACGGTGTCCGGGCCAGGTCACGAGCAGGAGAGGACCGAGTGGCGAGCTTCGACATCGTGTTACGGACCCAGGGCAGCCTCCACCCGGACGGCGAGCCGACGAACTTCATCTCCGAGATCCGCGGCGTCATCACCTGTAGGAACGACGAGACCGGGGCCGTGACGAGCGTCGGCAAGGTGGCCGCCCTCCGGGTTCACGCGGCCCTGGCTCACAACGTGGGCGCGTCCCTGTTCGACGCGTGCGACGCGCACAGCGGGGAGCTGCACTACCTCCACGCGCTGCTGTACGAGCCCGACGCGTACCACTTCCGCGACGGCCTGATGGCCCGGTTCGACGCGGCCGAACCCGACCTGTTGGTGCTCGACTACGTCGTCTTGTCGCCGAAGTGGCGGAAGCTCAAGCTGGGGCTCCTCGCGGTCCGGCGGGTGGTGGACTTGGCCGGCGGCGGGTGCGGCCTGGCCGTCGGCCTGGTTGCCCCCCTCCGGCGCGACGCCGCGAAGCTCCTGGCCGTCCCCAAAGGGTGGATACCTCGCCACGGCACCAAGGCGGAGCGGCGGGCGGGGGCGGTGCGGCTGCGGGAGTACTACCGGCGGATGGGGTTTACCCGCCTCGGGCGGACGCCGTACTACGCCCTGTCAACGAGCCAACTCGTCCCGACCGCGGCCGAGTTGCTCAACCCGGACGCGAGCTAGTGGCGGTCCGGGAGCGAGCGGAGGAAGTACCACAGCGCGTCCTTGTACCCCGCCGTGGGAGGGTTGGTGTGGCCGACCCCGGCCACCCGCTCGAAGCGTTTCGGCTCGTTGGCGGCGTCGAACCGTTCCCGACCGAGTTCGAACGGCACGCCCCGGGCGCCGTCGCCGTGGGCCTGGAGGAGCGGGCCCGCGGTACCGACCCGCCGCAGCGGCGACCGGTATCGCCCCGGCGGAGGAACTGACAGATCCGCCCTCATTTCCTGTGGTTCTGACCCCGAGTGCCGCTAAACTCGGCCTTGATGTCCGACGTGACCCGATTGCTCGATGCCGCCGCGGCCGGCGACCGCCAGGCCCCCGCCGAGTTGCTCCCACTCGTGTACGACGAGTTGCGGCGGCTCGCGGCCGCGCGCATGGCCGCGGAAGCCCCGGGCCACACCCTCGACGCCACCGCCCTCGTCCACGAGGCGTACCTCCGCCTCCTCGGCGGCCAACACTTTGACGGCCGCGGGCACTTCTTCTTCGCCGCGGCCGAGGCCATCCGCCGCATCCTGGTGGACCACGCGCGGGCCAAGCACGCGATCAAGCGCGGCGACCGCTCGGCGAGGGCCGACCTCGACCCGGACCGCCTCGCGGCCGGCGCGACCGACCCCGACCGGTGGCTCGACCTGGACGAGGCGCTGACCCGGTTCGCGTGCGTCGACCCGGCGGCGGCCGACCTGGCGAAACTGCGGGTCTTCGGCGGGCTCTCCGCCGAGGAGGCCGGCGCCGCACTCGGGATCCCCCGCGCCACCGCCTTCCGGCTCTGGACCTACGCCAGGGCCTGGCTGACCGCCCGCCTCGCCGACGCGCCGGGGAAGTAATTCGGCGGTTGTCGAGACTCGGCCGACCGGGAATCCGCATTGTGGGGTGACCCACCGGAGAAGTCGTCATGCCCGCCGATCCGATCCGCGCCCGCGACGTGTTCCTCGCCGCCGTCGAACTCCCGTCCGAAAAGTGGCCCGGCTACGTGGCCGACGCGTGCCGCGGCGACGCCGGTCTGCGGGCCGAGGTCGACCGCCTGTTGGCCGCCCACGCCGACCCCGACAGCATCCTCGAGCCCCCGTCCCTCGCCCGGACCGACGTCACCGGCGGGGCCGCCCCGCCGGCCCGCCGCCCGGCGTACGAGGAGACCGCGGACCTCGGGTCCGACGCGGCCACCGGCACCTTCGGCGGCCCGCCCGCGCCGGCCGGTCCGGCCCACGCGACCGCCCTCGAGCTGGGCACGACCGTCGCCGGCCGGTACACCCTCGTCGCGGTCATCGGCGAGGGCGGCATGGGGTCGGTGTACCTCGCCAGTCAGAGCGAGCCGGTCAAGCGGCAGGTGGCGCTGAAGTTGATCAAGGCGGGGATGGACACGAAGGCGGTTCTGGCCCGGTTCGACGCCGAGCGGCAGGCGCTCGCCCTGATGGACCACCCGAACATCGCCCGCGTGTACGACGGCGGCACCACCGAGCAGGGCCAGCCGTTCTTCGTCATGGAACTGGTCCGCGGCGTTCCGGTCACCGAGTACTGCGACCAGAAGCGGCTGCCGGTGGCCGCCCGCCTGGAGCTGTTCGTGGCGGTGTGCCAGGCGGTCCAGCACGCCCACCAAAAGGGGATCATCCACCGCGACCTCAAGCCCGGCAACGTGCTCGTCACCGAGGTGGACGGCCGGCCGACGCCGAAGGTCATCGACTTCGGCGTGGCCAAGGCGACCGAACTGAAGCTGACCGACCTGAGCTTCTCGGACGCGGGGGCCATCGTCGGCACGCCGGCGTACATGTCGCCGGAGCAGGCCGACCCGACCTCGATGGACATCGACACCCGCACCGACGTGTACGCCCTGGGGGTGGTGCTCTACGAGCTGCTCACCGGGTCGCCGCCGATCGACAGCAAGCAGTTCAAGCGGGGGGCGATCCTGGAGATGCTGCGGATGGTGCGGGAGGTCGAGCCGCCGCGGCCGAGCACCCGGCTCAGCACCGCGGTCGCGCTGCCGAGCATCGCGGCCGTCCGGGGGATCGAGCCCCTGAAGCTGGCGAGGCTCCTGCGGGGGGAACTGGACTGGGTGGTGATGAAGGCGCTGGAGAAGGACCGGGGCCGGCGGTACGAGACGGCCAACGGGCTGGCCCGTGACATCCAGCGGTACCTCGACGACGAGGTCGTCGAGGCCCGGCCGCCGAGCACGGCCTACCGGCTGCAGAAGTTCGTCCGCCGGCACAAGGGCCGGGTGCTCGCGGCGGGCCTCGTCCTGCTGTCGCTGGTCGCCGGGGTCGTCGCGTCGACGTACTTCGCGGTCCGGGCGGGCGAGGAGGCGCAGGCGGCGCGCCGGGCGGAAGGGGAGGCGAAGCGGGCGGAGGGGCACGCGGAGAGCGAGGCCCGGACGGCGCGCCAAGCGGAGGGGGAGGCGAACGACCACCGGGGGCGGGCCGAGACCGCGCGGGCCGAGGCGGAGGGCAACCGGAACCTGCTCCGGGCCGAGCGGGACCAGGGTCGGCAGAAGTTGTACTACGCCGAGATGACCCTGGCCGGCCTCGCCGCCGAGGCGCCCGCCGGCCTCGGGCGGGTGGGGGAACTGCTGGCCCGGTGGGGGCCGGCCGCGCCCGGGACCGACCTCCGCGGCTGGGAGTGGTACCACCTCGACAGCCTGGCCCGGCAGGCGACCCTGACGCTCCGCGGGCACGCCGGGAGCGTCCACGCGGTGGCCTACGCCCCGGACGGGAAGCGCCTGGCGACCGGCGGCGCGGACAACGCGGTCCGCATCTGGGACGCGGCGACGGGGCGCGAGGTCGCCTGCGTCCGGGGGCACACGGGGCCGGTCAACGGGGTCGCCTGGAGCCCCGACGGGGGCCGCCTGGCGACCGCGTCCAAGGACGGCACCGCCCGCATCTGGGACGCCGCCTCCGGACGAGAGGTCCGCCAACTCTGCGGCCCCGGGGTCGCCGTCACGGCGGTCGCGTGGCGGCCGGACGGGGCCCGCGTGGCGGCGACCGGTCACGACATGCGCGCGCACGTGTGGGACGCGGACACCGGGCGCGAGGTGATCAGTTCGCCGGTGGGGGGCAGTTGGGGGACGGCGGTGGCGTGGAACCCGGACGGCAAGCTACTGGCCGTGGGCTCCTGGGGCTCGGTCGCCAAGGTCCTCGACGCCGGGACCGGGGCGCTCGTCGCCGACTTGCCCGGGCGCCCGCCCCACGGCATTCTCGGCGTGGCGTGGTCGCCGACGGGCGACCGCCTGGCCACCGCCGCCTGGGAGAAGACGGTCCGCATCTGGGACACGAAAACCTGGAAGGAGCGGGCGGTCCTGACCGGGGCCGAGTACTACCTGCACGGCGTGTGCTGGAGTCCCGACGGCAAGCAGATCGCGGCCGGGGGCGGGAACCGGGCCGTGCAGGTCTGGGACGCCGACTCCGGGCGGGTGCGTTCGGCGCTGCGCGGCAACGGGGGCGACGTTCTTGCGGTCGCCTGGAACCCGAACGGAGGATCAGTTGCCGCGACCGGCGAAGAAGGGGTGACCCGCGTCTGGGCCGTCCCGCCGGGACCGGGTCCGGGCAAGGTCCAACCCGGGTGGACTCAAATCAAGTTGAGCCCGGACGGGACCAAGTCCGCCGAGAGCGGGAAGGACAACCTGGTCCGCGTCTCGAACGCCGCAACGGCCGAGTTGATCCGGACCCTCGAGGGCGCGCCCGGGACCCCGCTCCGAATCTGTTGGAGTCCGGACGGAACGCGGATCGCATGCTCGGGGTGGGGGTGGGCGCTGGCCGTCTGGGACCCGGCGACCGGGAAGCGGGTGGTCCTGACGGAAGTGACCACCACGGGCCGGCACTGGGGGCTCGCCTGGTCCCCGTCGGGCGACCGCGTCGCAACCGGCAACGACGGCGGACGAATTTGCCTGTGGGACCCCACCACGGGTCGCAAGTTGCTCGAAATGTCGTGCAACACGGGGGTGGGGGGCCTTTCCTGGAGCCCGGGCGGCCGGCAGATTGCCTCGTCCCGGTGGGACGGCCTGGCCACGATCTGGGACACGTCCACGGGCGCCGAGGTGCGCACCCTCCGCGGGCACTCCGGACAGGTCCTTTCGGTCGGGTGGAGCCCCGACGGGACCCGAATCGCCACCGGAAGCTACGACCGCACGGTCAGAGTTTGGGACGCCGCCACGGGGCAGGAAACCCTGACCCTCCGCGGGCACACGGCGGCGGCCCGGGAGGTCCACTGGCACCCCACCGGGTGCCAGCTCGTGACCCGGGACGACCACGGCAACGTGCTGACCTGGGACGCGATGCCGTCGTACCTCGGCGAGCGGTCGCCGGCGACGCTGCGGGACCTGGGCGATCGGATCGGGCGCGACGCGACCGACGCCACGGCCCGGCGGCTCCGGGCCGAGGTGCTCGCCCGGCGCGGCGACTGGGACGCGGCGGCGGTGGACTTCACCGAACTGGCCCGGCACCCCGCCCCCGCGGCGGTCGCCTACCCGGGGGGCTGGTGGGCCGTCGACGGCCCGGGGGACCGGCCGCCGGCGTTCCCCCCGTCCGACGCGACCGCACGGTGGCTCGCCCCCGCGGACGATCCGAACGGGTTCGTGTCACTCCCCCAGGGCGGCAAGACGGCCGTCTGCCGGGTCTTCGCCCCGCGCCGGGCGGTCGCCGCCCTGGACATCGGCCCGGTCCCCCCCGATCGGCTGTGGCTCAACGAGACGGCGGTCCCGCTTGTCGGCACCGCACCGACCCTCGTCGAACTGCGGGAGGGGTGGAACTCCCTGGCCGTGCGTGGCGGGCCGGGCGAATCGTTCGTCCGCTGGCGCGACTTCGACCGGCCCGCGGACCCCCTGGAGCGCCAGGTCTTTACCCGTGCCGCGGCCCTGGCCGCCACGGGGCCGGGCAGCGCCGAGCGGTTCGACGAGGCGACGAGGGCGAGGTTCCGCCGGCTCGCCCTGGGATGGCTGAGGGCCGACCTGGCCGACTGGGGCAAGCTCCTCGACGCCGGCCCGCCGTACGCCCGACGCGGCGTCGTGCAGGGCCTGGGCCACTGGCAGCGAGACGCCGCCCTGGCCGGCGTCCGCGACGCGACGGCCCTGGCCGAGCTCCCGGGGGACGAGCAGAAGGCGTTCGCCCAGTTCTGGGCCGACGTGGCGACACTTCGGAAGCAGGCGGCGGAGAAGACGTCCCCGGCGGTCGCCCCGCCGCCACGCGAAACGCGCCCGCACCGGGACAGCCGATCCACGACCAATCGGTCACCGCCACGGGCGTGATCGCCCGCGTCGTCGGGCGCCGGTCGGGACCCGCGCCCTTGGGGATGCTTACCGCGGTCGCTCAGCACCCCCCCGGCTAGAGCTTTAGCTCCAGCCGCACTCACCGCGGCTCGCACCGCCCCCCCGCAGGCCCCGAGTTGACGGCGGCCGCCAGGAACACGCGATTCCGGACCGGCAACCACCAGGCGGAAGCCGCTCCGCCCCCGTCGGCGAGGGCATCCATTCGCTCGAACCCTCCGAGATCCGCTTGTCGGCCCCCCGACCGAACCGGACGAGCGGCGGCACTCAACCGCAAACAGCCGCGGGGTACGGTCGGGCAGCTTTCCCTTCAGGAACCAGAGCATCGGGAGCGGGCCTCCGCACGCCAGCCATTCCGCCGCCTCGGTCGTCCGGAAATCACTTTGACACGCCCGGTCCGGTGACCGACACTCAACCGTCTGCGCCTCCAACCCGGACCGACCCATGTTACACGCCCTTGTCCTCGTGGCGGGCCTACTGGCCCGCACCGCCCCCGCCCGAGCGGACGACGCGCTCGCCGCCGAGACCGTCGCCGCGGTCAAGGCGGCCAGCGTGTACGTCCGGGTCGAGGGGGACGGGTGGGGCGGGTCCGGGTCCGGGTTCGTGGTCGCCGCGGACAAGGACCGGGTGCTCGTGGTCACCAACCACCACGTCGCCGTGAAGGTCCCGGCCGGGGCCCGGCCGAAGCCCCCGGTGGTGACGGTCGTGTTCGGCAGCGGCACCCGGGCCGAGCGCGAGTGCCCCGCCACGGTGGTCGCCGCGGACGAGGACCGCGACCTGGCCGTGCTCCGCGTGGCCGCGGTCAAGGACGCCCCGCTCCCAATCGCGTTCGCGAACCCGCCCAAGCCGTTCGAGACGATGAGCGTGTACTCGTTCGGGTTCCCGCTCGGGCAGGCGCTGTCGGTGGGCAAGGGGTTCCCGGCGGTGACCGTGGGCAAGGCGTCGGTGTCGAGCCTCCGCGAGGGGGACGACGGCGAACTCGCCGTGGTGCAGATCGACGGGAACCTGAACCCGGGCAACAGCGGCGGCCCGGTGGTGGACGCGAAGGGGCGGCTGGTCGGGGTCGCGGTGGCCCGCGCGAAGGAGGGACAGGGGATCGGGTTCCTGGTCCCGGCGGCCGAGGTCGAGCGGCTGATGGCCGGGCGCGTCGGCCGGGTGCGGGTCGCGGTGGCCGCGGGGGCCGACGGGAAGCCGAGCGCCCGGGTCACGGCCGACGTGATCGACCCGGCCGGGGCGGTCCGCGGGGCGACCGCGTACTGCGTCGTCGTGCCCCCGAAGGGGAAGGCACCGGACGCCGCGGCACTCGACAAGCACCCGGACGCCCGCAAGGTCGCGCTCAAGATCGAGAACGGGGTGGCGGCCGGCGAGGTCGGCGTCGAGAAGGCGGAGGGGCTGGTGATGGTGCAGGTGGTCGCCGACCGCGGGCCGGGCGCGGACGCGGCGGCCACGCGGCCCCGGGGGTTCTCGCTGGCCCCGCCGCCCAAGCCCGGCGACCTGGCCGGCCCGCCCCCGGCCGGGTGGAAGGAGTACACGGCCCCGAACCGGGCGTTCGTGGTGTGGGTGCCGGAGAAGCCGACCCGCCAGGGCGACGAGCGGCGGGCCGTCACGGTGGCCGGCGAGGCGCTCGCCGCCGTGGGCGTGGGCGGGAAGACGGAGGACGGGCTCACCTACCGCGCCGAGGTCATCACCCTGCCCCCGGTCCTCACCCGCGCGGGTGCCGGCCTGTACCCGGCGGTCCGCAACGCGCTCCGCGAGGAGACGAAGGGGCGGATCACCGAGGCGGCCGAGGCGCAGGCGGGCGGCCTGGTCGGGGCCGAGTACCGGATCGAAGCGGGGGCCGAGGTCACCCGGGTGCGGGCCTTCATTCTGGCCAACCGGGTGTACCTGGTGCGGGTCTCGGGCGCGGCGGCCGCCGTCGCCGGGGCCGAGGCCGAGACGGTCCTGGCCTCGTTCCACCGGCCCGGCGACGTCGCGCGGGTGCCCGAGGTGGCGACTACGGTGCCGAAGCTGGTGCCCAGCGACAAGGGGCCGGTGATCTTCGGGACCGACGCCCACCACCCGAAGTTCCGCGGGGTCGGCCCGGACGGGGCGGTCCTGGTCGGGGTGGAGGTGCGGTTCGGGAAGTTCGGGTCCACCGACATCGTCCGCGCCGTGCGGCCGATCTACCGGGTCGCCGGCAAGGAGGAGTTCGGCAAGCAGATCGGGGACGACCTGACGGGGTCCGTCACCGTCAAGGCCAAGGACGGGTACGCCGTCGGCGGCCTCACCGCCAAGTACGGGTGGTGGTGCAACGGGTTCTCCCTGACGTTCATGAAGGTGAAGCCGGACGGGACGCTCGACCCGAAGGACAGCTACGAGAGCACCTGGGCCGGGTTCACGGGCAAGGGCGACACGGGCCGGGTTCTCAGCGACGGCCCGCCGGTGGTCGGGGTCGTGGGCCGGATCGCCGGCACCGAGACGTACTCGCTCGGGCTCGTGTTCAAGGGCCAGGAGGCGCTGGAGGTCAACACCGCCGGTGAGGCCCCGGCCGCGGTCGTGGTGGTGGAACCGAAGCTGATCGTCGGCGGGAAGGAGCCGACCATCCTGGGGTCGATCGCGCACGACCCGAAGTTCAAGACCGTCGGCCCCGAGGGCGCGGTCCTGGTCGGGGTGGAGGTGCGGTTCGGGAAGTTCGGGGCGACCGACATCGCGCGGGCGGTGCGGCCGATCTACCGGGTGGGCGGCAAGGAGGAGTTCGGCAAGCAGTTCGGCGACGACCTGACGGGGTCCGTCACGCTAAAAGCCAGGGACGGGTACGCGGTGGGCGGGGTCACGGGCAAGGCGGGGTGGTGGTGCAACGGGTTCTCGTTGACGTTCATGAAGGTGAAGCCGGACGGCACCCTCGACCCGAAGGACAGTTACGAGAGCGACTGGGCCGGGTTCAACGGGAAGAGCGACGCCTTCAAGGTGGTGACGGACGGCCCGCCGGCGGTCGGGATCGTGGGCAAGATCGTGGGGAGCGAGACGACGGCGTTCGGGTTGCTGTTCAAGGGGCAGGAGGGGTTCGACCCCTCGGTGACCGCGGCACCCAGGCGCCCGGAGCAACCCGCGGCGAACCGCGGCCCGCGGATCCAGGGGCGGGGCGCCCAGGAGGTGCGCAGCCTCGCGCCGGAGGGGGGCGTGCTCGTCGGCCTGGAGTTCGGGCTGGGCAAGTTCGTCAACCGCGACATCATCGTCGCCGTCCGGCCCGTGTACCGGGTCGGCGAGAAGGACGTCCCCGGGGACCAGTTCGGCACCGACACGTCGCGGCCCGTCCGCGTCCTCGCGAAGCCGGGCTACGCGGTCGGCGCGGTCGCCGTGCGGACCGGCCTCAACCTGGACGGGGTGACGGTGACGTTCATGAAGCTGGTCGACGGGAAGCTCGACCCGAAGGACAGCTACGAGGGCGAGACCGTGTGCGACAAGGGCGGGACCAGGCTGGGCGACGGGTCCCCGATCGTCGGCCTGCTCGCGGTGGCGAACGCCCGGAGCGCGGTGACGGGCCTGGGCGTCATTTACCCGGACACCGCGAAGGACAACGCGCCGTGGCCGGCGGGCAAGCCGGGCAAGATCCTCGGCGGCGGGGACGCCGAGTTCCGCGTCGCCGGGCCGGCGGGCAGCCTCCTGGTGGGCCTGGAGGTGGGGCTCGCCAAGGGGTCCGGAGGCGAGGTCGTCCGCGCCTGCCGGCCGGTCTACCGGGCGGGGGACAAGGACTCGGTCGGGGAGTGGGTCGGCGTCGAGTCGGCCACCGTGGTCAAGGTCGTGGCAAAGCCCGGGTACGCCGTCGGCGCGCTGAGCACGAAGGGCCTGTTCTTCTGCGACGGGCTGTCGGTGACGTTCATGAAGGTGGTCGACGGCAAGCTCGACCCGAAGGACAGCTACGAGAGCGAGTGGGTGGGCAGCAAGGGCGGGGCCGGGCCGACAACCTCCGGGGGCGACGGCACGCTCGTCGTCGGGGTGGTCGGGCGGAAGACCGGCAAGGACATCGCCGCCTGGGGCGTCCTCCTGAAGGAACCGGACAAGAAGTGAGCGGGAGCGTCCCGCCCCGGGAAGGCGTTCGGGACGTGCTGCACGCGTTGCAGGCGTGCTCCATGAACTCCCGGGTGGGCCGGGGCCGCTCGCCGGAGATCAGAAGTGGCCGAGGCCCTCTCGGCGCAGCGCCTGCGCGTGGAACTTGTCAGGTCTTCCCCGTCAGTGTGACTTCCATCCCATCGACGACCCGTACGCCGGAGACTCCGCCATTAATGGTAACCGTGAGAGCACCATCATCCCCTGCCTGGCCCGTCAGCACGGCGAATGGGTTGGTTACTGGGTCCAGTTTGGATCACACTCTCTAATCCGTGATGTGGAGTGAGCGATACCAAGTCTGCGTGAACTCCTGCTGCTCTGCTACCGAACCCAGGTCCATGTCCGGTCCAGCGTCGAAGACGTCCACCAGGTCCGACCGCCTCGCTTGCTGCCCGAGCCGGACCGGATGCCCTTTCAGCCCGCCACCCGTCTGGGCGGCCATCCCGGACACCACCACGTTGCGACGTGCCCCGCAGCACCGGGGTGTCAGCCGGTGTTCCGATAGCTTCTGACGCACGGCCCAACGGCAGATGCGGACGTGGCCGACACCTGCAAGGTGGGCCCGGTCTGGGGCAGCGTGCCGGTGCCGTTCGCCAGTTGGTGCGACGCCGGGCCGCGTCGCACCACTGTGGTCGAACAGCCCGCGGCGCGGGGTCTGCGTGAGCCTGTCGGCGTGGGCGTTCAGGTTCGGGGCCCGCGGGCCGACCCGCTCGGCGCCGGCCGGCCCGTTCAACAATGATGTCCACGCGAGGCGCCGAGTTTCTCGGGCCGTGGCGGGGTCGCATTCGGGCCGAACCGAAAATTGTTCTCACACGACACGGCGGGGCGCATCTGTTTGGGCGGGAGGACCCGTGGGCGACGCGGACCACGAGCAGGAGCTGGGCTGGGTGCGACGGGCTCGTGCCGGCGACCGTGCGGCGTTCGCCGTCCTGGTCGACCGGTACTGGGACCCCGTTCGCCGCTGGCTCGCCGGGCTCTCGGGACAGGCCCACGCCGCCGAGGACCTCGCCCAGGAGACCTTCCTCAAGGCGTGGACCGGATTGCCGCGGCTCGCCGCCCCGGAGACGTTCCGGGTGTGGCTGTTCCGGATCGCCCGCAACGAGCACCTCGCCCTGCTCCGCTCGCCGCGGTCGGCCGCGGGCGCGCCGCCGGTCGACGCCCCGGACCCGGCACCAGGGCCGCCCGAACGGACCGAGGAGCGGGAGGCGGGGGCGGCGCTGCGGGCCGCGGTCGAGAAGCTCCCCGAGGCGTACCGGGCCGCCTACCTCCTCTGGACCCACGAAGAGTTGCCCTACGCCGAGATCGCCCGCGTGCTGGACGTGACCGAGGAGACCGCGCGGTGGCGGGTGTGCGACGCGCGGCGGCGGCTGGCGGTCGCGATGAAGCGGTACCTGGGAGACGAGCGACGATGACCTGTGGCACCGCGGAACCCTGGTTACTGGCCGCCCGCTCGCCCGGGGCGCTGCCCGGCGAGGTCCGCCGGCACCTGGCCGGGTGCCCGCGGTGCCTCGGCCAGGTCGCGCAACTGAGCCAACTCCACGAGGCCACCGTGCGACTGGTTCCGGCCGCGGGCCGCGGGGCCCGCACGCGGCTCGACGCGGCCCTCGCGGACGCCGCGCAAGTCCGGCCCGATGACGCAGGGCGGCACCTCGCGGCCCGCCGGGGCGCTCGCCTGGGGGCCGCGGTCGTACTGCTCCTCGTCGGGGGCTGGTGGCTCGGCCGGGCGACGGCCCCCAAGCCCGTGGCGCCCCCAACGGTCGAAGAGCCGAGGCCCGACCCGCTGCCGGCCAGGAAGCGCCCCGGGGAGCCCGCCCCGCCGCGCCCGAGCCCGCAGTCGCCGGCCGCCCCCGCCGCGCTGGCCGTCGCGCCGCCCCCGTCGCTCCCCCCGGGACTGGTGGCGAAGGTCGCCCGTCACTGTGTCAGTATCGCGGCCGGTCCGCCGGCGTCGCACCTCGACGTCCTGAGCGGTCTTGCCGCGGACCTCCGGGCCGACGCGCTGGCCCGGGCCGCGGCGGGGGACCTCGAACAGCTCCCGCGCCTGGCGGTGCTGCACGACCGCGTTCTGAAGCTGGGGGTCGCGAAGCACCTCGCCCGCGTGCCGGAGCCGAACCGGTCCGCCCTCGCCGCCCGCCTGAGCGACGGCCTGAGCCGGTCGGCCGACGAGATCGCGACCGCGTCGGGCACCCTGGTCCCCGTCGCCGCCGAGATGCTGGGCCCGCTCGTCGCGTCGTGTCGGGAGGTCGCGGCCGCGGCTCGCGACGATGCGCTGCTCCCGGTTTCGCCCGCGTGGCCCGCGCCCGCGACGCCGCTGGAGGCGCTCGCGGCGCACGCGATCCGCACGGCCGACGCGGAGACGCCCCTGGCCCGCGCCGACGAATCGACCCGGCTCGCCGCCGCGCTCGCCCACGCGGTGACGGTGCTGTCGGTCGCCGACCGGCCCGACGACGCGGCCCGGGTCGGCGGGGCGCTGGACCTCGTTCTCGAAACCGGGGTCGCCGCGAACCTGGACCGGGTGGAGGCGGCGGACCCCGCGGGCAAGCTCCGGAAGGAAGTTGCGGAGGTCCGGGAGCGGGCCGGCCGGGCGACCGACGTGATCGAACGGAACCTGGCGAAGGCCCCCCCCGCCGCCCGTGCCGGGCTGGAGCGCGCCCTCGCCGTGTCCGCGCCGGGCCGGGGCAAGGCCACCGGCAAGCCGGCCGGCAAGGGCAACGGCAACGGCAACGGCCCGCCGTGGAAGAAGGACGACCACCCCGGGAAGGGGCCGCCCGGGTGGTCCAAGAAGCCGTGACGGCCCGCTCGATTCGGTACCCCGTAACGGAGGTTGGCATGTTGAAGCACTCTCTGGTCGCCGCTGTGTTGTTCGCCGCGGTCGGCGCGGTCGCGGCCGACGAGAAGGACGCGAAGCCGGGCACCGCCGGCCCGCCGCCCGGCAAGGGCTGGCGGAAGAACGAGGCACCGCTGGCACCCGCGCCGAAGACCGCGCCGGCCCCGAAGGCGACCAAGCCCGCTCCGATGGCCGTGAAGCCGGAACCGGAACCGGCTTCCGAGGGCATCGGCCCAAAGGTGTCGGCGTGGGCGAAGTCGGGCATCCACGGCCGCCAGCTCGCCGCGATGATCCACCAGCTCCAGGCGACGCGGGCGAAGCAACCGGCCACGCCCCCGGCCCCGACCGCCAAGCCGAAGAAGGGGCAGCCCGACGTCGCCCCGCCCGCACCCCCGAAGAAGCCCAAGAAGTCCAAGGGCGACGCGCAGGACTGATCCCGGATCTGTGGGATTCGTATTGGTCCGAGCCCGAGCGCCGAGCGA
>NZ_JBHYGG010000167.1:0-5925 GCF_051859125.1 Gemmata sp. | reverse complement strand
TCCCCGGGGACACCAACGGGGCGTTCGACATCTTCGTCAAGGACACGCAGACGGGCGCGGTGACGCGGGTCAGCACGACCGCCGCCGGGGCCCAGGGCGACGGTGACTCGGACCAGCCGTCGGTGTCGGCGGACGGGCGGTACGTGGCGTTCGCGAGCCGTGCCTCGAACCTGGTCCCCGGGGACACCAACGGGGCGTTCGACATCTTCGTCAAGGACACGCAGACGGGCGCGGTGACGCGGGTCAGCACGACCGCCGCCGGGGCCCAGGGCGACGGTGACTCGGACCAGCCGTCGGTGTCGGCGGACGGGCGGTACGTGGCGTTCGCGAGCGATGCCCCGAACCTGGTCCCCGGGGACACCAACGGCACGTACGACGTGTTCGTCAAGGACACGCAGACGGGCGCGGTGACGCGGGTCAGCACGACCGCCGGGGTCCAGGGCGACGGCGCCTCGTACACCGCGTCGGTGTCGGCGGACGGGCGGTACGTGGCGTTCGCGAGCGATGCCCCGAACCTGGTCCCCGGGGACACCAACGGGGGGGCCGACGTATTCTTCGCGTCGATCACCCTCGTGGACACGACCGCCCCGGACACGACGATCGGCGCGTTCCCGGCCGACCCGACCAACAACCCCCGGCCGGCGTTCGAATTCTCCAGCCCGGACGCGGACGTGGACTACTACGAGGTGTCGGTCGACGGAGCCCCCTTCGCCCCGCTGCTCGCCGGGGTCACAACGTTCACCGCCGGCACGCTCGCCGACGGGGAACACACGTTCGCGGTGCGGGCCGTGGACGCCGCCGGGAACGCCGACCCGACCCCCGAGTCGTTCACGTTCGTGGTCGACGCCACCGCCCCGACGGTCGCGATCAGCGGGCCGGTGGTGGTGGGGCCGGGGGTGATTCAGTACACGGTGACGTACGCGGACGCCAACTTCAGCGCGAGCACGCTCGGGAGCGTCACGCTGAACACGACCGGGACGGTCACCGGGACCGTGAGAGTGAGCGGGGACGTAAGCTTGAGCGATACCGGGGTCCAGCGGGTCGTGACAGTCAGCGGGATCACGGGGGTGGGGAACCTGAGCATCTCGGTCGCGGAGGGGACGGCGACCGACACGGCCGGGAACGAGTCCCCCGCGGCCGGGCCGAGTGCGGCGTTCGGGGCGCGGCGCCGGTTCGACATGAAGGCGAGCACGACCGGGAAGCAGTCGCCGGGTTGGGACCGGGTCATGCCCGGGACCAGGTACACCGCGGCGCTCGGGTACGGATGGGCCACGACCGGCAACGTGGGCGGGTCCACGGGCGGCCGGGTGCCGGCGGGCGGGGACGCCCGGGTGCTCGGAGACTACGCGTACGGCCTGACCCCGGTGGCGTTCAAGGTGTTCGTGGGGGCCGGCCAGTCGGCCACGGTGACGGTGCACACGTACGCGGCCCCGACCCAGGGGAAGCAGGGGGTCCGGGCGTCGGTGGCGGGCCCGGGCGGGACCACGCAGACGCTCCGGGGCAACGGGACCGTGACGGTGAGCGGCACGGCCGGGGCGGACGGTATCCTCACCGTGACGTTCAGCGTGGCCCCGGGCTCGTCCCTGTGGATCGTCAACGCCCTCGAGGTCACCCCCGGCGCCCCCGTGTGACCCCGGCCCGGCCGCGTGCGTAGAATGGCGGCATGTCGGACGAGGACGCACTCCTGTCGGCGATCGCGGCGGCCCCCGACGAGGACACGCCGCGGCTCGCGTACGCGGACTGGCTCGACGAGCACGACCGGCCCGTCCGCGCCGAGTTCATCCGCACCCAGATCGAGATCGCCCGCAAGGAGCACCTCCCGCGGGCGGTCCTCAACCGCTACGTCGACCTGTTCAAGCGGAACCAGGACCTCATCGAGTTCCACCGCGACGAGTTCCTCGGGCCGCTCGCCGCGCTCCCCCGCGACGCCGTCCGCGAGTTCCGCCGCGGGTTCGCCGCGCAGGTCGCGCTGACCGTCGGCGACTTCCTCGCGCGCGCCGAACTCCTCGCCGCCGCGCGGCCACTCCCGAAGGTCACCGTCTCCCGCGTCGCGGCCCGCCTCGACGCGTTCGTCCGGTCCCCGCACCTCGCCTGCGTCACCCGCCTCGAACTGTACTCGGCCGCGATCGCGGGCGGCTTCGTGTGGCCCGGCGACGCGGCCGTGATCGCCGCCGCGCAGCGGCTGACGCGGCTCGAAGAACTCGACCTGGAGGGGTGCGGCATCAACGACGACCACCTCGACCTGGCGGCCCGGTACCCGTTCCCGGCGCTCACCGACCTCGACCTGTCGAACAACCAACTCACCGACTACGGGGTCGAGAACCTCCTCGCCACCGGCTGGCAGCGGCACCTCACGCGGCTGGTCCTGGGGGGCAACCCGATCGGCGACGACGGCGCGCTCGAACTCGCCGAGCAGTGGCCCGCGGGCGACGCCGACAAGCTCGCGTACCTGAACATGCGGTTCACGAACGTCGGCCCCCGCGGCCAGCAGGCGCTCCTCGCCCGGTTCGGCGGCCGCATCGACTTGTTCTGAGCGAGACGCGGGGCGGTGTGCGTCCGTTTAGGATGGTTCCGGACCGGTCGTGCGGCGGCGACCCGCCGGCCGGTCGCCGGATCGTGTTACCCCGGCGACACCTGTGACCGTCGCCGATGCTTCGACAATCTTTCTTCCGGCCTTGTGTGGTTGATTCCGGACTTGCGGATGGTTCCGGAACAGGGGTGTCCGTGTCGCCCGGAACCAATGAATGACGTTTGAGTGTGCGCGGGCGGCGAGCCGTTCCCGGGTTCGTTGCCTTTCGGCCGCATTTCGATACCCCATAATCTGTACCGTTTCGACCCCCCTGAGCCGACACCCCACGATGACGACGCACCCGGCCGGGACGACAGCGCCGCCCGCCAGCCCGTTCGGGTTCTGGACCCCCGCCGGCCACGGCCCCCTGCCCGACGCCCCGGCCGACTTCCGCGCCGCCGTCGGCGAGGTCAAGCAGCCGGTCGTGGTCGCCCGCACCGACCGCGGGTACGCCGTCGCCCAGGGCGGGTTCCTCGCGTTCACCCCGCCGCACGCCTGGGCGTTCCCGGTCGCGGCGCACCTGCCCCCGCTCCCGCCGACCCAGCTCGGCGACCCGGCGTTCACGCGGGACCACGGGCTCCGCTACCCGTACATGGCCGGCGCGATGGCCAACGGCATCGGCTCGGCCGACATCGCCGAGGCCATGAGCCTCGCCGGAATGCTCGGGAGCTTCGGCGCGGCCGGGCTGTCGCTGGAGCGGATCGGACAGGCGGTCGACCGCCTCAAGGCGAACCTCGGCACGTCGCCGTTCGCGGTGAACCTGATCCACAGCCCGAACGAGCCGGCGCACGAGATGGCCACGGCCGAACTCCTGCTCCACAAGGGGGTGCGGCTCGTCGAGGCGTCGGCGTACCTGGACCTCACGCCGGCGATCGTGCGCTACCGCGTGAAGGGGTTCACCGCGGCCGGCCCGGCGAACCGGGTGATCGCGAAGGTGTCGCGGGTCGAGGTGGCGACCAAGTTCCTGTCGCCGCCGCCCGAAAAGATGCTCCGCGAGCTGGTCGCCGCCGGGCACGTCACGCAGCAGGAAGCGACTCTCGCGGCGAAGTACCCGGTCGCCGACGACATCACCGCCGAGGCCGACAGCGGCGGCCACACCGACAACCGCCCGGCGATCACGCTGCTCCCGACGATCCTCGCGCTGCGCGACCGGCTGGTGCGGCAGTACCAGTACGCGAAGCCGCCGCGGGTCGGGCTGGCGGGGGGCATCGCGACCCCGGCGTCGGTGGCGGCCGCGTTCGCGATGGGCGCGGCGTTCGTCGTCACCGGGAGCGTGAACCAGGCGTGCGTCGAGTCCGGGAGCTCGGACGCGGTGCGTAAGATGCTCGCGGAGGCGGGGCAGGCCGACGTGACGATGGCCCCGGCCGCGGACATGTTCGAGATGGGCGTGAAGGTGCAGGTGCTCAAGCGCGGCACCATGTTCCCGATGCGGGCCGCGAAGCTGTTCGAGCTGTACCGGGCGTACCCGAGCTGGGAAGCGGTCCCCGAGGCCGAGCGGGCCCAGGTCGAGAAGACGTACCTGCGGGCCACGTTCGCCGACGTGTGGGACCAGACGAAGGCGTTCTTCCTCCGCCGCGACCCGACGCAGCTCCCGCGGGCGGAAGCCGACCCGAAGCACCGCATGGCGCTCGTGTTCCGGTGGTACCTCGGGCTGTCGAGCCGGTGGGCCAACGCGGGCGAGGCCGGGCGGCAGCTCGACTACCAGGTGTGGTGCGGCCCGGCGATGGGCGCGTTCAACGAGTGGGTCAAGGGGACGCCGCTGGAGCAGTCGGCGAACCGCACGGTGGTCGCGGTCGCCCGGAACCTGCTGTACGGCGCGTGCGTGGTGCTGCGGCGGCAGGCGCTGCGGCAGTGCGGGGTCCACCTGCCCGACGAGTGCTTCCCGACCGGTCCGCAGCCCGCCGACGAGTTGCTGAAGCGGTTCGCGTGAGGCGTCTCGGGTTCGGTGGCACGGGCCCCTGGCCTGTGGGGGCAGTCGAATTCTTGCCCTCCCCCCTGGTGGGGGAGGGTGGCGAGGCTCTGCGAGCCGGGTGGGGGGAGACGCAGCACGCGCGTTCTCGCTTCCCCCCCACCCGCTCCTCGAAGACTCGGAGCGACCTCCCCCACCAGGGGGGAGGTCAAGAACCGCGGCTCCGGTTGGTAGTTCGTTCGGCCCGTTATCCGACGAGTACAGGTTGCGATGCAGACCCCGGACAAGAAATCCCCGTTGGCGATCGTCGGCGTCGGGTGCCTGTTCCCGAAGGCGGCCGGGCCGGGCTACTTCTGGGCCAACATCAAGCACGGCGTCGATTGCATCGGCGAGGTGCCCGCGACCCACTGGAACCCGACCGACTACTTCGATGCGGACCCGAAGGCCCCGGACATGACGTACGCCCGCCGGGGCGGGTTCCTCGACGTGGTGGACTTCAACCCGCTCGAGTTCGGCATCGCCCCGCGGGACATCGAGGCCACCGACACCACCCAACTCCTCGGCCTCGTCGCGGCCAAGCAGGCGCTGACCGACGCGGGGGTGGTCCTCACCGGCGGCCAGCACGCGCCCGGCACCAACGGCGACGCCCACGCCCCCCGCCCGGCGAACGCCGTCGACCGCACCCGCGTGTCGGTGATCCTCGGCGTCACCGGCACGCTCGAGCTGGTGATCCCGCTCGGCGCGCGGCTCGGGCACCCGAAGTGGAAGCAGGCGATGCGCGACGCCGGCATCCCCGCCGACCGCATCGAGGACGCCGCCGGCCGCATCGCCGAGGCGTACGTCCCGTGGCAGGAGAACAGCTTCCCCGGGCTGCTGGGCAACGTCGTCGCCGGGCGGATCGCCAACCGCCTCGACCTGCAGGGGACCAACTGCGTCGTCGACGCGGCGTGCGCCAGCTCGCTCTCGGCCGTCCACCTCGCGGCGATGGAGCTCCAGACGGGCCGCGCCGACGTGGTCGTCACCGGCGGGTGCGACACGTTCAACGACATCTTCATGTACATGTGCTTCAGCAAGACGCCGGCGCTGTCGGCGAGCGGCAACGCGCGGCCGTTCGACGCCAACGGCGACGGCACCATCCTCGGCGAGGGGCTGGGGGTCGTGGTGCTGAAGCGGCTGGCCGACGCTGAGGCCGCCGGCGACACGATCTACGCCGTCATCAAGGGGATCGGGTCGTCGAGCGACGGCAAGGGGAACGCGATCTACGCGCCGAGCGCCGAGGGCCAGCGGCGGTGCCTGCGGAACGCCTACGCCGACGCCGGGGTCACCCCCGACACGATCGAGCTGGTCGAGGCGCACGGCACCGGCACCCGGGTCGGCGACGCGACCGAGGCGTCGGCGCTGACCGAAGTGTACTCCCGGGCGAGCGGGGGGCGTGAGCCCCCCGAGG
>NZ_JBHYGG010000166.1:0-6130 GCF_051859125.1 Gemmata sp. | reverse complement strand
GGCACCCCTCAGTTACTGGCCCGCGACGGGCACCGTTCCCGGGGCGGGCATCGCCGGCCCCGGCGGGGGGACCGGCAGCGGCGGCGTCGGCGGGGCCGCCGGGAGCGGGACCGGGGTCGCCCGCGGGGCGGTCGCGGTGCCGGCGAGCGGCACCCGCTTCGGGATCACCACCGTCCCGATCGGCTCGAAGTACGGCTCGCCCCCGCCCGTGGGCCCCTCCGCGACCGGCGCGCCCGGGACCGGGGCCGGGAACCCCATCCGCGACGAGCCCACGGGCAGGGCGCTCATCCCGATCCCGCTGGGCAGGCTCGGCAGCGCCTTCGGGTTCTTCTTCGGGTCCACGGGCAGCGGGTCCGGCAGCGCGTCGGGCAGCGGGTCCCGCTTCTCGGCGAACGGGGGCAGCGTGATGTTGCCGATGAGGGCCGAGCCGACCGGCGGGTTCACGGTCGCCCCGCCGATCACCCCGGGGCCGGCCGGGGGCGGCAGGCACTCCCGCTCCCGGAGCTTGAGGGCCGCCTCGGTCCGCTCCCGGATGTGGTCCGCGGCCTTCTTCTGGGCCCACGGCGGGAGCGGCCCCTCGTTCACCGACACGTTGTTGTACTGCTGGCTCGTCCCCTTCGCGAACTCCAGCGCGGCCAGGGCCGAGTTGTAGTCCGCGATGGCCCGGAACTCCTGGGCGATGGACGTCGCCAGGTCCCGCTGCACCTGGAGGTACTGCTGGTAGTACGCCGAGTCCCACCGGCCCAGCTCGATGACCTCCTTGATCTTCCCGAGGTAGATCTGGAGGGCCATCCGCTCCTCCCGGGCCGGCCCGATCTCGGCGTGGGCCTGGATCACCGCGCGGTACTGCTGGACCAGGTACTCCAGCGCCTTCCGCTCGGCGTCGCGGAGCTGGAAGTAGCTCCGGGCCAGGTTCAGCTGCGCGTCGCGGACGAGCCCGTTGGCGTCGCGGAACCCGAGCGGCATGTCGAGCCGGAACCCGATGGTCCAACTGTTGAACTGGTTGCTGGTGAGGCTCGCCAGCGCGTTGCCCGGGATGCCCCCGGGGAGGTTCTCGCTCCCGTCGAGGCGGGTGCCCAGGCCGGCGACGTTGTACTGCCCGAACGACCGCAGGTCGGGCCGGCGGAGGTTCTGCTGGAGCAGCAGGTTCAACTGGTTCGCCTTGATCAGCTCGCGGGCCTGGAGCAGCTCCGGGCGGTGGGCCAGCGACTCGTTCGCGGCCTCGTAGAAGTCCGGGCGGAACGGGGCCTCGTTCGGCCGGTCGATCGGGATCAGCCGGAACCCGTCGTCGCTCCGGAGCCCGAGCAGGCCGCGGAGCTGCCGCTCGGCGTCGAGCACCTGGCCCCGGGCCTGGTACACCTGGCGGCGGAACCGCTCGAACTGGGCCCGGGCCTGGTACGCGTCCTGCGGGGGCTGGTTCCCGGTCTCGACCCGGATCTTGATGAACCGGTACCCCTCGAACGCCTGCCGCATCCCCTCTTCCTGCGCGTACAGGTTGTAGTACGCGGCGTACAGGTTCCAGTACGCGGTCTCGACGTTCACCAGCATGAAGTTGACGCGGGTGTCGAACTCGGCCTTGGCCTGGTCCACCCGGATCCGGCTGATGAGGATGCCCTCGGTCCCGCCCCCGCCGCTCGGCGCGAGGCCCAGGAGCGCGCTGCCTGGGTGCGCGGGCGACAGCAGGTTGGCCTCGACCCCGAACAACCGGAGCAGCGGCTGCTCGAACGAGAACTGGACCTGGGGGATGTAGTTCGGGTTCACGAACCCGTTCCCGGACCCGGTCGTGAACTTCTGGTAGTCGGTCTGGAACGTGATGCCCGCGGTGCCGCCCGTGGGCAGCGGCTTGGCCAGCGTGCTGGTCAGGTTGGCCACGTCGCGGGAGTTCTGGAACGACAGGAACTGCGCCGCCGTCGGCTGGTCGAACTTCTGCCAGGTGATCGAGTTGATCCACCGGGCGTCGAACTTCGACAGCGACCGCTCCAGGCTCACGGCCTGGAGCGCCGGGTCGATGGCGAACGCCTTGATGGTGTCGGACCCGGCGATGGTCCGCCCGCCCTGGACCTCGATCGAGTCGTTGATGAACCCGAAGTTGGCCGTGTTCTGCTGGCCGATGTTGCCCTGCTCGAGGGCGATGGCGATGCACTCCTTGAGCGTCACCATCCGCGACGGGCGGACCGTGTTGAGGACGTCCCCCGGGCCGCCGGGGGTGACCGGGTCCACCACGCTCGGCGTGATCGTGCTGTGGGGCTCGGTCTCGAGCCCCCGCGGCAGCGCGTTCATGACGGCGTCCTTGTAGTCCGCCGGTTCCATGAACACGTGCTGCTTGCACCCGCCGGCCGCGCCGACGGCCATCACCCCGGCCAGAATCCGCTGAGTCCACCGCTTGCGAATCATCGCGTCCCCCCGTCCCGGACCGCGCGTTGCCCAAGGAGTCCCCCGACTCCGATAGGGCTGCTCCCCTCACATCGACACGCGCCGCGGGGGAATTTACCGGATTCACCGGTCGGATGGGATTTCCCGACGCGGCGGGCGGAAACCTGGGCGGACTGACGGGTCCGGCTCAAGGTGCGGGGACCGGGCGGGCGCGAGACGGGGCGGGCGGCGCAGCCGGGGGAACCTCACGCCCGTTCGGAGGTCGCGGGCTCGGCCGCGGCGTACTGCGGGGCGATGGCGACGACCGGCAGGCCGAGGAGCCGCTTCAACGGGATGAGTTCGCCGACGTCGTTCCCCTCGACCCGGTGCCCGACCCACTGGAGGAGGTACCCCAGTGCGAGCGCCCCGGCGCCCCACTCCCAGTCGGCGACGAACAGCAGCGGTACGCCCGCGACGGCGACCGGGATGCCGACCATGTGGATCCAGAAGTTGAAGGCGTTCTGGTGCCGGGGGAGCCAGTTGCGGCGCGCCCGCTTGGCGAACCGGAACAGCTTGCGCGCGATCGGGAAGCTCGGCATGTGTGCGGGCCGGGGGAGTATATGGGGGCGCGAGGACCATGATACGGAGGGGCCGGGCCCCGGCACCCGGCGGGGAAGCCGCTTGACACCACCCGGGCGGTCTGGGACAGTCAAGGCGCTCCGGCCCACCCCAGCGCGGCCCCCGCCCTGCCCCGCCCGCCGCCTCTTGCCCACCCCGCGCTCACCCGAGCCGCCCGACCGCTCGCGACGGAGAACCACAGATGAACACCCGAGCCACCCGGCCGCGCCCGTGCGGCGGCGTCACGCGGCGCGAGGCGCTCCGCGTCGGTAGTCTCGCGCCGCTCGGCTTCGGGCTCTCCGACCTGCTGCGGGCGTCGGCGCCCGCCCCCAGGGCGCACGCGAAGTCGGTGATCGTGCTGTTCATGTGGGGCGGGCCGAGCCACCTCGACACGTGGGACCCGAAGCCGAACGCGCCGGTCGAGGTCCGCGGCGAGTTCCAGCCGATCGCGACGACGGTGCCCGGCCTCCAGATCAGCGAGCACTTCCCGCGGCTCGCGGCCCGGGCGCACCAGTACGCCGTCGTGCGGTCGATGACCCACACGGACCCGGCCCACCTGTCGCCGGTCCACCACCTGATGACGGGCCGGGTCGCGCCGAAGCCGAACTCGGACGCCGACGGCGCGACCCGCGGCGACGCGCCGTGCCTCGGGGCCGTCGTGCAGAAACTTCTTCCCTCGGGTGGCGCGGTGCCGCAATCGGTCACGCTCCCGTGGGCCGTGTCGCACCCGTCGGCCCCGGGCGGCACCGCACCCGGCCAGAACGGCGGGTGGCTCGGCCGCGGGTTCGACCCGTTCCTCGTCTCCGGCAACCCGAACCTGCCGGCGTTCGCGGTCGCGGGGCTGAACACCCCAGCCGACGTGCCCGCCGGCCGGATGCGGGACCGGGCCGAACTCGCGCGGCACTTCGACCGCACCGGCGGCCCGGGCGGCGACTTCACCGGCCTCCAGGGCAAGGCGCTCGACCTGCTGCTGTCGCCGGCCGTTTCGACCGCGTTCGACCTGTCCCGCGAGTCGGCGACCCTCCGCGACAAGTACGGCCGGCACCCGTTCGGCCAGAGCTGCCTGCTGGCCCGCCGGCTGATCGAGGCCGGCACGCGGCTGGTCACGGTGAACTGGCCCGACGACGGCAAGGCGTTCTGGGACACGCACGGCGACAACTTCCCGTCGCTGAAGACGCGGCTGATGCCGCCGGCCGACGCGGGGTTCGCGGCGCTGCTCGACGACCTGACGGCCCGCGGGTTGCTCGACGAGACACTGGTGGTGTGCGTCGGCGAGTTCGGGCGCACGCCGCGGGTCGAGTCGGCCGGGCGGCAGCACTGGCCCGGGTGCTACTCGGCGGTGCTGGCCGGCGGCGGCGTGCGCGGCGGCGCGACCTACGGGTCGAGCGACAAGATCGGCGGCCGCCCGGAGACCAACCCGGTCGCCCCGGCCGACCTCACGGCGACCATCTACCACGCGCTCGGCCTCGACCCCGAGACCGAGATTCGCGACCCGGCCGGCCGCCCGTGGAAGCTGGCCGACGGCACCCCGGTGCGCCAGTTGTTCGCGTGAGGGCGCTGGCTCTTGGCGAGCGGGGGGCGTGAGCCCCCGAGTGCGACCCCAACCACGGCAACCGAGGACCCAGCGGCGACGCCCGGTTGGTCTGCGCTCTTCGGCGTCTGGTGTCGCACTCGGGGGGCTCACGCCCCCGCTCGCCTATGCCGGGCAACGAATCGTTGCGGCCGCCGGCCGTTCGGTTACAGTAGCAGTCTGCCGACTCCCCGCCTCCGATCCTCTTCCCCAGGACAGACGCATGTCAACGCACCACCCCACGCGCCGCGAGGCGCTGGTCGCGGCCGCCGCGGGCCTCCCCGGCCTCGCGTTCGCCCAGACCCGCCCGGCCGCCAACGAGCGGATCACGATGGCGACCATTGGCACCGGGGGCCAGGGCACCGGCGACATGGGCGGCTTCATGAGCTTCCCCGAGGTGCAGATGGTCGCCGTGTGCGACGTCGTGCCCGAGCACCGCGAGCAGGCCCGAAAGAAGGTCAACGCCCGGTACAAGAACGAGGACTGCAAGGCGTACAGCGACTTCCGCGAGGTGCTCGCCCGCGACGACATCGACGCCGTGCTCATCGGCACCCCGGACCACTGGCACGCGCTCATCACCATCGAGGCGTGCAAGGCCGGCAAGGACGTGTACTGCGAGAAGCCCGAGAGCCTCACGGTCCGCGAGGGCCGGGCGATGGTCGACGCGGTGCGGCGGTACGGGCGGGTGTTCTCCGGCGGCAGCCAGCGCGTCCTGGGCGACTACGGCGACTGGCCGCGGCTCGTGTGGGGCGGGTCGATCGGCACCGTCAAAGAGGTGTACGCCGACTGCGGCGGCCCCCCGGGCGACTGCAACCTCCCCGAGGAGAAGCTGCCCGCCGGGATGACGCCGGAGGAGTGGGAGCTGTGGCTCGGGCCGGCCCCGAAGCGGCCGTTCCACACGTCGCTCATCAAGGGCGGGTTCCGCCCGTTCCGCGACTACAGCGGCGGCGGCATGACCGACTGGGGCGCGCACCGGTTCGGCGCGGCGATGTTCGCGACCGCCCACCACCTCACCGGCCCGACCGACGTCACCCCGCCGGACGGCAAGGACGTGAAGCACCTCACCTTCACGTTCCCCGACGGGATGAAGATGTACCACGGCGGCACGAAGGACATCCGGTACGTCGGCACCGAGGGCGAGCTGGACCGCGGCGCGCCCCGGCCGGCAAAGCCGCCCCGGGCGTCGGACATGCCGACGTACAAGGGCCGCGGGGGCATCTTCGGCGACTTCCTCGCGTGCGTGAAGAGCCGCGAGAAGTGCTTCCGCGACATCGAGGTCGCGCACCGCACCTGCACCGTGTGCCACCTGGGCAACATCGCGTACGCGCTCAAGCGGCCGCTCAAGTACGACCCGGTGAAGGAAGAGATCGTCGGCGACCCGGAGGCCGCGCGCTGGCTCGACCGTCCCAAGCGCGAGCCGTGGGCGCTGTCGTGACTTCGCGAACAAGTAGGTCACTCGCTCCGCGAGTGACACCGACCACGATCTGATGCGCCCCGGCACCAGTTGTTGCGCCGGGGCGGGACACGCGGTGCGCGTCGCCTCCCTTGCACCCCTCCTCAACATTGCACCCACCCCAGCGCTACCCTCTC
>NZ_JBHYGG010000165.1:0-6137 GCF_051859125.1 Gemmata sp. | reverse complement strand
AGGCCGGGCCTGTGCGAGTCCCAGACGCCCGGCCTCACAGAGGCCGGCTACAGAACAGCCACGAATCCATCGGACTCGGCGTCACTCCAGCCGCCACCGGGCCACGTTCTGGAACAGCGTCGTCGGGTTCAGCCACTTCGGGTTCACCGGCTCGGTCGCGTCGTCGAGGTACACCTTCAGTCCCGTGTGGACGGCCGTGTGCCGGTCGAGCTGCCACAGCGGCACGAACGGCACGCACTCGTTGAACAACTTCCCCGCCTCGACCGCCCGCCGCGTCAACTCGCCGACGTCCCGGTAGCCGCGCAGCTCGTTCAACATCTGGCCGAGGCGCTGGTCCTGGTCGTCGGGGTTGGTCCCCTGCCCCAGGAAGCTGAACCAGTTCCGGCCCCCGCGGGTCGCGGCCGCCGAGTCGAGCGCCGCCCCCAGGCCGTAGGGGTGCCAGTCGTCGGGGTAGTCGAACGGGACGTAGGCGAGGTCGTAGCGGTGCTCGCCCTCGACCAGCCGGTACAGGTCCGGCGTGGAGACGCCGTTCAGGTTGAGCGTCAGCTTGCGCCCGTCCACGCCGTCCTTGGTCAGCCCCTCGATCTGGGCCTTGATCCGCCGGCACGCCTCCTCGGCCCGCGGGTCGTCCTTCGGGAACGCGAGTTCGATGTCGGTCTTCGGCGCGGTCCCGGAGAGGTACGTCTTCAGTCGCGCGACGGCGAGGTCACGGTTGACGAGCTGCGGCTGGCCGCCGAGCCCCTTCGGGTTGGCCCACGAGGTCGGCGGGTACGGACCGGTCATCGCCTTGTGGAACTCCGGCCGCCCGGCCCGGAACACCTCGCGCAAGATGTCCTCGCGGTCGAGCGCCATCGAGAGCCCCTGCCGCAGCGGCTTGCTCTGGAGGTACGACCGCTGGAGGTTGATCGCGAGAACGTGAACGCGGCGGTTCGTCTGCGCCGTGACCACCTGCACGCGGCCCCCGAGTTGGGATGCCGGCCCCTCGAACTTGGGGATGTCGCCGGTCGGCACGTCCGGGAGGACGTGGAGCTTGTCGGTCCGGAACGCCTCGACCGGGTCGAGCTTACTCGCCTCGACGAGGCGGATCTCGCGCAGGTACGGGAGCCCGGCCCGGTCCCGCCACCGGCCGTAGGCCGGGTTGTCGATGAACACCATCTCCCGCGGGGCCTTCCCGCCCGGGGGCGAGTTCGAGTACAGCTTGAACGGCCCGGTCCCGAACGGCTTCTCGGCGAACGTCCCGTCGTCGGCGTTCTTCCCGTTCTCCGCCATCCACCGGCCGGGGAGCATCTTGAACGTGAGGACCGCCCGCGGGTCCGGGTGGCCCAGCGCCAGCGGCACGCGGACGGCGCTGTTGTCGCGCGGGGCCGGGGCGCCGAGCCACGGCAGCGCGTACCCCGGCCACGTGTCGGCACGGTCGCGGAGCAGTTTGACGGTGGCGACGACGTCGTGGCTGTCGAACCCCGGCCGGCCCGACGGGTCGCGGTCGAACGCCCGCAGCGCGAACTCGCGGCCGCCCGGGATCGCGGTCGGCAGGCCGAGCGCCGCCGCCGGCCGGTAGCGGACCGCGCCGGTGCCGTCGGGGATCTCCTCGAGGAGCCCCTCGAAGACGAGGTCCACCACCTGCTTCTCGCTGTCGAGGCGGGCCGTGGCGGGCGACAGCCTCTCCGGGTACTGCCGGACCCCGACGTGGAGGATCGGGTAGCCCGTGCGCAGCTCCCGCTGCATCTCGCGGATGCCGTCCACGGTCGGGTCGAGGGCGGCGGCGCGGGTCAACTCGTCGCGGGCGGTCGTCAGGTCGCCGACCCCCTTCTTGTCCCGCGCCCGGGTGAACGCCTTGACCGCCATTTCGCGGAGCTGCTTGCGGACCTCGGCGGCCGCCTCGCCCCCGGCCCCGGGGAACCGCGCGTCGAGTTCGTCGAGCACCTCGCGGGCGCGGACGTGGTCGGCGTGCGACGCCGACCTCAGGAGCAGCGTCACCTCCCCGACGCGGGCCACGGCCACCTCGCGGGCGACGGCGGCGTCCTTCGGGTAGGCGTTCATCAGGCGGGTGCCGGCCTCGTCGACGCGGGCCGCGTCCCGGGCCGCGACCGCCGAGCGGAGCTGCTCGAGGCGCACGTCGCGGAGCTTCGCCGCCAGCGGCTCGCGGACCTCGTCCCACGTCTTCCCGCGGCGGATCTGGCGCTCGCGGGCGTAGTCGTGGAACCGGAGGACCGCGGCGAGGAGCTTCTCGGCGGCCGCGAGGTTGTCGGGCGTCGCCACCGGTTTCAGGAGCGGTTCGACGTCGGCGACGGCCATCGCCTCGAAGTGATCGACCCCCCGCACGCCGGCGACCGCGACGCCCCGCGGCTCGCGCGGCCTGCCGGCCGCGTCGAGCGGGGTGACCGCGATGGACTCCACGCCCTTGGGCCACTCGGCCCGGCGGAGCGGGATCGGCTTCACCCGCAGCCCGCCGCTGGCCTCGGTGATGCGGTCGGCCGGGACCGCGTACTTGGCGAACAGCGCCTTGAGTTCGGGCGACCGGGCCTCGTCGGCAGCGCGGACCAGTTCGTCGAGCTTCGCGTCCGGCGGGTTCCCGACCGGCCCCTTCTTCACGGGCGCCGGGTCGTCGTCCACGACGATCTTCTTCTTGACCGTGCCCTTCGGGTCCTCGACCTCCGGGGGCGTCTGCTGGGCGGCCCCGACGACCGCGGCCCCGGCGGCGAACAGGAGCAGGGCCGCGAAGCGGGGCAAGGTGTGCGGGCGGTGCTGTGCGGGCCGCATGAATGAGTTCCCTATGAGAGCCGGAACGGAGCCGGTCCAGAAGGGTTGATAGTAGCATACCGTCGCGCGGAACGCACCGTGCGGGGCGGCGGACCGGGGCGACCCGAACTCGGGTCGCCTCCTTGACCGGGTGCCGGACCGTACGTTGAATACCGCCAGTGCGGTCGGAGTTCTGGTCGCACCCGCCGGGCACCGTGCCGCGGCGCGGCGGCCACCCTCGCCACTTTTGGAGTTCCTCTCATGCGCAAGTTGCTGCTCTCCCTCGCCTGCGTCCTGTTCCTCGCCGGCGTCACGCTCGCGGTCGACGCCGTGTTCGTCAAGTTCGACGCCGAGAAGAAGGTGCTGACCGTCAAGGAAGGCGACAAGGAGGCCACCTACAAGGTCACCGACAAGACGAAGGTCTCGATCGTGGGCAAGGACGGGGCCAAGGAGGCCGAGATCGGCGTGCTGTCGAAGGCGAAGGAGGGCAAGACGAAGCTCGACCTCACCACCGACAAGGACACCGTGACCGAGATCAAGATGAAGATGGGCAAGAAGAACTGACCGCCGCCCGAACTCGCGCGACCCGGCCGCACAACGGCCGGGTCGCGTCGTTTACCTACCGATCCTGGTCAAGTCAGCGGTGTGACGAAAGCTACTGGGCGAACCCTGAGCGCCAGCGAAGGGGGTGCGCCCATCCACTCGCTGGCGCTCAGGGTTCGCCTAAACTGGCAGCCGGGTGTCGCCCGTTCCGCTTGCGAGCCATTGCCCGCGGGGATACGATGAAGGATCACCGACCACGTCCCGGATGAAGCCATGCCGCGGAAGCCCGCCGACAAAGACAAGAAGCCGCAGAAGAAGCAGATCGTCGCGTTCAAGGTCGAGGACGAACTGGCGCAGTTCCTGGACAAGCTCCCAAACAAGAGCGAGTTCATCCGCAAGGCGATCCTGGCCCAGTTCGGGATGACGTGCCCGCTCTGCACCGGCACCGGCGTCGTCGACAAGGGCATCCACGACCACTACGAGCCGCTGATCGAGTCGCACAACACCCGCTCGTGCGACAAGTGCAAGTCGACAGTGACGTTCCCGCTGTCGCTCGAAGCCGCCGCGGTCGGCGACCGCGACCGGTTCCGCCAGTTCCTCCAGGGCGGCCCGCTGTACTGCGCGAAGTGCTACCCGTCGGCCCCGCCGTGCCACGACTGCGGCTGGCACGTCATGATGGAGCGCGTCGCCGAACACTTCAAAATGGTCCACTCGCACTGAAAAGGGTCGTCACGTCGTCAGGTCATCAAGTCGGAGACCGACTGGTCCGTGACTTGATGACCTGACGACGTGAGCGACGTGACGACTCCGAGAATTAGAACTGGTCCAGCCAGAAGTGGTTCCCGCGGTAGTACTTCATCGGGGTCCACAGCTCGTACCGCCAGCCCGGCTCCTTGAACGGCGGGTACGCCTGGTACGCGGGCGGGCGGACGTAGGGCTGCCCCTTCTGCTCCGGCCACTGCGGGCTGTTCTGCGGCCAGTAGCTGTGCGGGTAGTAGTAGTACGGGTAGTAGAACTGCCGCGGGAGCGGCGGTTCGTCGGCGGCCGAGGCGGTGCCCGGCGAGCCGCTCCAGAGGGCCACGGCGAGGGCCGCGAAGCCGAGCCGGGGGAGCCATGTCTTCAGCATGCGTCGGTACTCCTTGACGACTGCCGGCCGGTGGGCCGACTTCCTGTCCCCTGATTCTGCGCCACGACCGCCCGCCGCGCCCCGCCGGCACGTCCGATCGGGGCACAAAACGTAAGATGAACGCCGCCCTGTGTGGCCTGCACGACCCCGACCAGATGCGACGGGGGCACCGCAACCGCTCCGGCCCGCGGGCCGGGAACCGCCGAGAATTTCTCAAGACATGTCCAACGCACACGACGTCTACGACAACCCGCTGATCGGCCGGTACGCCTCGAAGGCCATGAGCCAGCGGTGGGGGCCGGTGCGGAAGTTCCGCACCTGGCGGCAACTGTGGCTGTGGCTCGCCGAGGCCGAGGCCGAACTCGGGATGACCGGCGACGACGGGAAGACGCCCCGCATCCGCCCGGAGCAGATCGCCGAACTCGCCGCGCACCTCGACGACGTCGACCTCGCCCGCGCCGCCGTGTGGGAGAAGAAGAAGCGGCACGACGTGATGGCGCACGTCGAGACGCTCGCTGAGGTGGCCCCGAAGGCCCGCGACATCATCCACCTCGGCGCGACGTCGTGCTACGTCACCGACAACGCCGACCTCATCCTGGTCCGCGAGAGCCTGAACCAGGTGTGCGAGACGCTGGCGGCCGCGATCGACGCACTGGGAACGTTCGCGGAGACGTGGAAGAACGAGCCGACCCTTGGGTTCACGCACTTCCAGCCGGCGCAACTCACGACCGTCGGGAAGCGCGCGACGCTGTGGCTGTACGACCTCGTCCTCGACCTCCGCGAGCTGGAGCGCCGCCGCGACGAACTCCCGTTCCGCGGCGCGAAGGGCACGACCGGCACGCAGGCGAGCTTCCTCGCGCTGTTCCGCGGCGACCACGACAAGGTGAAGCACCTCGACCGGCTCGTCGCGAAGAAGGCCGGCTTCGGCGACGTGGTCCCGGTGAGCGGGCAGACGTACACGCGGAAGCTCGACTCCCAGGTGCTCGACGCGCTGTGCGGCCTGGCGCAGACGCTGCACAAGTGGGGCGGCGACCTGCGGCTGCTCGCGCACCGGCAGGAGGTGGACGAGCCGTTCGAGGCCGATCAGGTCGGGTCGTCGGCGATGGCGTACAAGCGGAACCCGATGCGGGCCGAGCGCATGTGCTCGCTGGCCCGGTACGTGATGGGCCTGCCGGCGATGGCCGCGGACACGGTCGCCACGCAGTGGTTCGAGCGGACCCTCGACGACAGCGCGTGCCGCCGGCTGTACATCCCGCAGGGGTTCCTCGCGGCCGACGCGATCCTGCGGATCGCGCTGAACCTGGCCAACGGGCTGGTCGTGAACCGCGAGGTGATCGCGAAGAACGTCCGCGAGTACCTGCCGTACATGATCACCGAGAACCTGATGATGGCGGCGGTGCAGGCCGGGGGCGACCGCCAGGAGGTCCACGAGGTGGTGCGGCTGCACAGCCACGCGGTGACCGCGAGCGTGAAGGCCGGCACGGGCTCGACGCAGGAGTTGCTCGCGAAGCTGAAGGGCGAGGCGGCGTTCGCGAAGGTGGACTTCGCGGCGGTCACCGGCGAAGGCGCAAAGGAGTTCGTCGGCCGGTCACCCGAGCAGGTCGGCGAGTTCGTGGCCGAACACGTCGAGCCGGTGCGGAAGCGGTACGCGGGCGTGCTGGGGATGAAGGCCGAGTTGCACGTCTAACGTGTTGGCGAGCCGGGAGCGTCAGCGACCGGAGTCTCATCA
>NZ_JBHYGG010000164.1:0-6196 GCF_051859125.1 Gemmata sp. | reverse complement strand
AGCGAGGGGTGAGCGTGAACCCCTCGCTCGGCGCTCGGGCTCGGACCGACACGAGGTTCACGCTCACCCCTCGCTCGGCGCTCGGGCTCGGACCGACACGAATCACCCGGACTTTGCCTCACTTCTCGGCACGCGGCGAGAGGTCCGCGAGCGCGGCGGCGTGGGCGGCGCTCTTCGCCGCGGTCACAGCGTCGAGTTCGTCGCGCAACTGGAGGTGCGTGGCGTGCGGCAGGTCGGCCACGGTCGCGGGTCGGTTCCGCGGCGCGACGCCGAGCGCGGTCAGCAGCGCGTTGAGCAGCGGGGCGACCGCGTCGAGCCGCGGCGGCGCGACCGCGGGTGTCGGGACCGGCGTGGGCGTGACCGGCGCGGCCGGCGGCCCGGTCCAGCGGCGCACGAGGTACGCGACGACCGGCACCGCCGCGGCGAGCACGTAGCCGTAGGGGCCGAGCGACGCGAGCCAGGTCTGGAGGGACGTGAGATCGGACATGGTTACCTCCGCAAGATGAGATAGACGATGGTGGACAGCGCCGCGAGCAGGATGAGGTTCCCCGAAGGCGCGGCGGGCCTTGGGGCCGGTTCGGCGGGTTGCGGGGCGCTCGGGGCCGGTGCCGGCACGACCCGCGGTCGCTGTGCGGGGCCGCCGTCGAGCGCGAGCAACTCTTTCAGGCGCGCCGCGGAGTAGTCGGCGACCGGCACCGTGCCGACGTCGCTCCCGACGCGGTCGCGGGCCGGGGTCCGCAAGGTGACTCCGGGGCCGAGGCGGAACTGCGCGACCTGCCAGTCGCCGGGCCGGTAGTGCTGGACGTGCAGCCGCTCGCGAACGGCCGCCGGCAGCGCCGCGACATCGGTGCGGACCGTGCGGGCGAACGCGGCATCACCAACGACCGTGAGGTGCCAGCGGCCGGAATCGTCGGCGAGCGTGAGCGCCGAGAGCGCCTGTTCCTTCGAACACGGTTCGCCGTTGTGCCAGTAGCGCGTTTCGGTCGGGAGCCGCTCGCCCTGCACGCCACCTTGCGGGAACGCTTCGGGCGAAGCCGGCGGTTCGACACGCAACGCGCGCTTCGCGCCGACACCCGGCGGCAGCGCGGCCGGCGGTGCGATCGGTTCGCCGGTCGCGTTGCCGCGCGCGTCGGTCGCCTCGACCCGCCCGTCGGCGAACGCGGCCGCGACGCACCGGCCGTTCACCCAGTACCCCCACTCGCGACCGTTGACGTTCGGCACCCATTGCCCGGAGGCGCTCGGCTGAACCGGACACCGACCGTCGGGGCAGTCCCCGGTCTGGTAGGGGCCGCCCTCCGCGGCGGCCCGCCAGTCACCGACGACTTCAACCGGGCGACCATCGGCCTGCGCGAACAACGCCGGCGGTTCCTCGGGGTATGGCGGGGGTGGGCTGTGCAGCAGCACGATGGCCCACCCGCCGCCGACGGGCATCGCGCGACCCCGCGCGTCGCGGATCAGGAACGGCCGGCCGTCGGGGCGCGTGCCGCGCCACCGCGCGAAAAAGTCGGTGCGGCTCATCCACAGCCACGAACCCGGGAAGTTGTTGTCGAGGATTGCGGCGGCGGTGTCGTCGAGGTGAACCAGATTGACCATGTGCCCGACGACCTCCGCACCGTACCGGCCGGGGCCGTCGGCCACGCAGTAGGTGACGCACGCCATGCGGCCGGTCTTGAGTGCGAGCGACAGGAACTCGTCGTCGCCGCCGGTGTGCTGAACGTAGGACGGCACGGGGACGTGCCGCTCCTGGCAGAAAGCCGCGAGCGTGGCCTCGAACTTCTCGGGGTACGAGCCGCCGGGCCTGCGGGTCATCCAGTCGCGGAACCCGTACAGCTCGCCGACCGACTGCCACAGCGCCGCGTGCCACGCCGACGTGTACACGCACAGGCCGAAGCCGTCGCTCCCGGCGGCGTTGCGCTTGTGCTGCGTGGCGGGCAAGTCGGCGGTGGCCCGCACGCGGTCCCTGACCGGCTCGGGCGTGACGGTGAACTGCGCGAGCGCCGTAGCGGGCGCAACAAGGCACAGAGCGAGACAGGCGGTACGCATAGCGGCACCAGAGTTGAGGGGTTGCGCGTGCAGACGTGTGTCGCGAAATGCCGGCGGCGTGATACTGAACAAATGTGCGCAACAATCGGAGGCGAGTCAAACGAGACGGAGCGGATTATGTTGACGCAACCGCTCAGGCGAGCGGGGGACGTGAGCGGACCCAGGGTTGGCACCCTGGGCTACGCGCTGTCGTCCCTCCGGGACTCAAGGCATGTAGCCCCCAAAGGGGGCGGAAGTCCGTAGCCCAGGGTGCAACCCTGGGACCGCAGTCAGCCGGCCGGGTCAGGAGCGTTGTCCGGTTCGGCGTCCTCGGCCCATGCGTCGACCATCGCTCGTAAGTCGTCGAGGAGCCACGCCCCGTAACTCGTGGCCATCTCGTTGAACGGCGTCTTGCGAAAGGGCATGTGGTAAATCACCGGGTGCTCGCCGGCCGTATCTGTACGACTGAAGTCCAGGCACTTGAACCCGTCTTCGTCCGGCTGGACGACGAGGTAGTGCTCCGGCAATTGGCACCACCCCCGGGCGTACTTGGTGTCGGTCCATGCCCAACTCCGACCCTGCGCGATCTTGCCGTCGATGATCCCGGAGTACGTGCTGTCGAGGATGCTGAACCCGCCGAATCGAGTCAGGAACGCGCGATAGCTCGGGGGCATTGGACGACCGAATGCGGCCTCCAGTTCACGGATGACATCCTCGCTCGCTGGACCGTAGACGTACACATGCGGTTCGAGTTCCCGCATGCGAGCCAACAGAGCCGCGACTTCGTCCACCCGCGCCCCCTGCCGAACGAACGCTGGTCAGCCGCGCCAGCAATCACGGGCTGTGCTTGCTCGGACATCACGCGCATCCCAGGTGCGGTACTACGAATGCACTCCGGTCGCTCACGCTCCCGGCTCGCCAGGGCGGTTGGTCGTTCCGATTGCTGAACGGAGTCGCCAGTTCACGAGGGCCAGCGCGGCCCCAACGACCGCGAACGCCGCGCTACAACCAAACGCCATTTGCACCGCGTCGTCATCGTGCCGGTGGCTGATCCATCCGACGATCCAACCGAGACCCGCGGTCAGAGCCGCAGCAGCGAAGGCCTCGAGAACACATCTGCCGCGGTTGCCGCTCCGAAGGTACGCGGCTCGCACTGCGAAGCCGGGCAGCAAGCCGCACGCGGCCCCGAGTGACGCGGACGGGACGATGTACTCGATACCGACATGATCGTAGGCCGGGTCAAAGTGGCGGACAACTGCCACCGCACCGCCTGCGGCGGCCCCCGCCCAAGCGAAGAGGACGGGTCCGACGGTCGTGGCCCTGTTCCACACCAACGAGAGCACGATGGCGGACAGTGATCCGACCAGCACTGGCATGTCCCCGTTCATGTGCCCGGTGCCCCTCTGAGGCTGTGCTTATGGATCGCCTGATCGGTGCTGCGCATTACTTGCGACCGGTAGACAACCTCACGCGGCCGGTGCAGTGCGGGTCGCTCCCCTCGAACCGTCAGGCACCCGCATCGGGTGACGGGAGCGGGCAGACATCCATCGAACGGATCAACCCGTACGCGATCGTAAAGCGGTGGCCGACGTGTGCGTCGGCGACGACGGACCCGGCGAGGTCGCGCACGACTTGGTGCACGCGAACTAGAACCCGACCGCCCGCCTCCGGGTGAAACGCGGTCGGCTCGACGTGCGGGTCGATCTCGGACCACTGCTCGGTCCAGTACGCCCGGACCTCCTCGTGCCCGCGAGCGAACCCGCCCTTGAACGCCTTCGGCCACTCCACGTCCGGGGCCATCGTGCGGAGAGCCGCGTCGATGTCGCGCGCGTTGAACGCCGCGTAGGCCGCACGGAGGAGGTCGGAGTCGGGCGACGCTTGATCTGACACGACGGCCCCCGCGTGCGATTTGGAGAACCTTCTCGCTGAACGCGGTCACGCGCCGGTGGTCGCGCCCTCGGCGGCGGGGGCGGTGCGCATCCTCGCGATCTTGTCGAGGACGCCGTTGACGAACTTCGGCGAGTCGGCCGAGCCGAACCGCGACGCCAGCTCGTTCGCCTCGTGGATGATGACCTCGATCGGCTCGGCCGCCGGGTCGTACAGCAGCTCGTAGCACGCCATCCGCAGCAGGTTGCGGTCCACCGGCAGCATGCGCGAGAGCCGCCAGTTGGTCGCGGTCGCGGTGAGCTTCGGGTCGATCTCGGTCTGCTTCGCGAGCGTGCCGTCGTAGAGCGCGAGGCAGTACGCCGCCATCTCGAGGTCCTGGAGCAGCCGCTCGCGGGTGAACCGCTCGATCGCCGGCCGCGGCACCGGCGTCGGGTTCAGGTCGCGCTGGAACAGCAACTGGAGGGCGACTTCGCGGGCTCGGGATCGGCGGGCCATTCGGGACACCAGAGTGCGGAGTGTTCTCAATGCGGAGTGCGGAATTCGGAATGCGGAATCGAAGCACCGGAAACACGGGACTAACCGCGGTTTTCACTCCGCATTCCGCGTTCCGCACTCCGCGTTCGAGGCGTTGCGAAATCCGCACTTCCTCACGGGTTCATGCTAGTGGATTTCCGGCCCCGCGGTGGCTAGAACGCACGCATCCGACCTCCTCCCGGGAACTTCCGATGCCACCGTTCCGCGTCGTCGTCGCCGACTTCATCACCGACGACCTCCTGGCCGAGCGCAACGTCCTCGGCGACCTCGCCGACGTCGTGAGCCTCGACGCCCGCTCCGAGGCCGACCTCGTCGGCCAGGTCGAGACGGCCGACGCCGTGATGCTGTACCACAACATCGTCATCGGCCGCGACACGATCAGCCGCCTCAAGCAGTGCAAGCTGATCGTGCGGTGCGGGGTCGGGTTCGACAACGTCGACCACCGGTTCGCCCGCGAGCGCGGCATCCCGGTCGGCAACGTGCCCGACTACGGCACCGAGGAGGTCGCCGACTCGGCCATCGGGATGATGCTGTCGCTGACCCGCGGCATCAACTTCTTCAACAGCCGCCTCCAGCGGAGCCACGGCGACTGGAGCTTCATGCCGGTCGCCCCGCTGCACCGGCTCCGGGGGCAGGTGTTCGGCGTCATCGGCCTTGGCCGCATCGGCACCGCGGCGGCGCTGCGGGCGAAGGCACTGGGCATGGACGTCGCGTTCTACGACCCGCACAAGCAGGACGGGTACGACAAGGCCAACGGGTTCCGCCGCGTGGAGGCGCTCGACGACCTGCTGAAGCAGTCGTTCGTGCTCAGCGTCCACTGCCCGCTCACGCCCGAGACGCGGCACATCGTGGACGCCCGCGCGATCTCGCTCATGCCGGACCGCTCGTTCCTGGTGAACACGGCCCGCGGCGGGACCGTGGACGCGACCGCGATCCCGGCCGCGATCCGCAGCGGGAAGCTGGCCGGGGCGGGAATCGACGTGCTGCCGATCGAGCCGCCGCCGGCCGACCACCCGCTGCTGGTGGCGTGGCGCGACCCGGCCGACCCGTGCCACGACCGGGTGATCCTGAACCCGCACTCGGCGTTCTACTCCGAGCAGGGGCTGCTCGACATGCGGATCAAGGGGTCGCAGGCGTGCCGCCGGGCGCTCCTCGGCGAGCCGCTGCGGAACGTCGTGAACTGACGTGGGGGAAGAGAAGAGGTTGATCCGCAGATTACGCAGATGGACACAGATTAAGAAATCAGAGAACAGCGAGGGCAGAAGCCAGAGATCAGACACCGAACGCCGGCTATGCTTTCTGTCCTCTGTCCTCTGATTTCAAATCTGTGTCCATCTGCGTAATCTGCGGATCAACCTCTTCTGATTTCGCTCTCTCTCCGAACCGCGGGCGCGGTAGACTCGATGCACCATTCCGGGCGCGCGACCGCACCCACGCCACTCCCGGTTCCGAACCGAGCCGGTCGCGCGGCCCTCTCCCCGACGGAGGTTCGCAATGAGCCACAGCATCAAGAAGCAGCAGCACGAGCAGGCCCGCAAGCGCCACAAGCACGAGCAACTCGAGCACGCCCGCGAGCTGGCGAAGAAGCCGCCCTCGACCACCGCCGCGTGGGTGCTGGGCGTCGGCCTGGCGCTGATGCTCGCGGCGGTCGCGGTCGTGCTGGTGTCCTGAACGCAATCGGGCCGTGACTCTGGTCCGAGCCCGAGCGCCGAGCGAGGGTAAGCGTGGCTCCCTCGCTCGGCGCTCGGGCTCG
>NZ_JBHYGG010000163.1:0-6220 GCF_051859125.1 Gemmata sp. | reverse complement strand
GGGCGAGGTGTTGCACCTGTGTCTCTCACCAGCACTGCGGTAGGGTGCGCGCGGCATACAACCGGGGAGCCCCACCTCGCCCCGTTCCGACGGGGAGAGGTCGCCGCGAGTCTTCGAGCGTCGGGTGAGGGGCAGCCACGCAAACTGCAACCCTGCGGCCCGAACCCTGCAGCCACCCAACCAAGGTGTGATCCGCGATGCCGAAGTTGCGAGCGCCCACCGCGAACGGCGAGGTGCTGGCCGCACCGGGCTTCGACGCGGTCCCCGCACTGGTGGAGGAGAACCGCCGCCGCCTGAACCGCGACGACGTGGCGATCGGCGGAGTCCCGCTGCGCGAGTTCCGGGCGCAGGCGCGGCGCGAGGTTCTGGAACTGGCGGGCCACGCTCCCGGCTCGCCGGACGCACCACTTCTCATCGCGGGGCACCAGCCCGAGTTGTCGCACCCGGGCGTGTGGGCGAAGAACTTCGCGCTCGCCGGCCTCGCGAAGAAGCTCGGCGGCACCGGCCTGAACCTCATCGTCGACAACGACACGCTCAAGAGCACCTCGCTCCCGTTCCCCGAGATTGACCGCCGCGGCCCGAAGGCGCACATCAACCACGTCGCGTTCGACACCTTCGCCGGCGAAGTGCCCTACGAGGACCGCACCGTTCTCAACGGGGAGGTGTTCCGCACCTTCCCCGAGCGCGCCGCACCACTGTGGGCGAACTGGGGCTTCGACCCGCTCCTCGCCCGGGTCTGGGCGAGCGGGGGGCGTGAGCCCCCCGAGTCCGTGGGTGGTGGTGAAACCTCGGGGGGCTCACGCCCCCCGCTCGCCACGAACGTCGGCGAGGCCTTCACCGCGATGCGCAAGGGTGCCGAGTGCGCGTGGGGGTGCTGCAACGCCGAAGTCGCCGTCAGCCGGCTGTCGCACACGCGAGCGTTCCGCGCTTTTGCATCACACGTTCTCGGCGACCTGCCGCGGTTCCGCGAGGTGTACAACGCGGCGATCCGGGCGTACCGCGAGGCGAACGACGTCCACTCCGCCAACCACCCCGCCCCGGAACTCGCAGACGGCGAAGCGCCGTTCTGGGTCCGCACCGCAACCGGCCGCCGCGAGCGCGCGACGCCGGCGAGCGACGCGAGCCGCCTCCGCCCCCGTGCCCTCACGCTCACGCTGTTCGCCCGGGTGTGCCTCGGCGACTTCTTCATCCACGGGATCGGCGGCGGGAAGTACGACGAGGTGACCGACGACATCATCCGCAACTACTTCGGCACCGAGCCGCCCGCGTACCAGGTGCTGTCCGCGACGCTGCACCTGCCGCTGCCGGCGTTCCCCGCCACCGCGGCCGATCTGAGGCGGGCGCAGCGCCGCGTCCGCGACCTGTACTGGAACCCCGAACTTCACGTCCCCTCGGCGGTCGCTGCCGACCCGGACGTGGAGGCGTTCGTCTGCGAGAAGGAGTTGCTCACGACCCACGAGCCGCCGCTCACCGATCACGCTGCCCGGAAGAACTGGTACCGCCGGTTGCGGGCCGTGAATGCCGACCTGCGGCCGTACGTCGCGGACCAACTCCCGGCGGCCGAGGCGGAACGCGACCGCATCCGGGCCGAGGTCGCCGCGAACGCCGTGCTCCAGCGCCGCGACTACCCGTGGGTGCTGTACCCCGAGGCGACGCTGCGCCCCTTCTTGCAGCGATTCCTCCGGCTCTGACCGAATTGATTCCGGACTCGTATCGATTGGGATCGTGCGAGCCAGCGGCAAGCGGCCGCTGTAAGACCCGACCGCGGAAGCACTTCCTCACAGAGTTGCCGCATCAAATTTGATCGAACGAACTTTCTTCCGGTTAAGTGTGGTTGATTCCGGACTTCATGATGGTTCCGGGAGAGGGGTGGGCCTCTCGTCCGGAATCATTTCCTTCGCTCACACCCCGAGCTGGGCGGCGATGCCGCGGAGGATGTCGCGGTCCGAGTCGGGCCGGGCCGGGCTCCGCGGGTGGGTGCGGTCGCAGCCGATCCAGCCGCGGAGCTTCAGGAACATCGCCGCGTCGTGCTTGTACGCCGGCACCGGCGCGCGGAACGCCAGGAACCCGAGGTACTGGAGCACGTCGTTCAGCTCGTAGAACGCCGGGTCGCCGGCCTCCCACATCTTGTCCCGCCTGGCGAACAGGTCCGGGGCGAACGTGCTCAGGCCGAGCAGGTAGTCGCTGCCGTACATGACCATGTCGATGGCGAGGTCGTTGCCGGTGAACACGCGGAAGTCCGGGCGGAGCTGGTCGCGGAGCTGGATCCGCTGCCACTCCAGGTCGCGCCGCAGCGACGAGTGCTTCGCCCCGAGGCACTTGCGGATGCCGACGAGCCCGCGGTACACGTCGAGCGAGTAGATCTTCCCGAACGGCGCGAACATGGTGCCGAGTTCGAAGCCGATGAACCCGTCGCAGTGCCGGCCGATCTCCTCGTAGGCGGCGAGCAGTTCGGGGTCCGGCAGGCCGGTGAGCCCGTAGCTCTGGAAGACGATCGGCGTGCCGCCGCGCGAGACGATCTCGGCCGTGCCGCGGAGGTAGGCGTCCCGGTCGAACGGCGCGCCGGGCGCGTCGCCGACGAACACCCCGGCCGCGAACGGGCGGTTCCCGAGCGCCGAACGCGTGGCGTCGAGCGCTGCGACCCGCTCGGCGTCGGTGAGTAAGTTGGCGTACCCCGTGTCCATGTTCACGGCGGGGGTGAGGCCGGCCTCGGCGGTGCGGACGCAGTGCGCCGCGAACGCCGGCCAGTCGATCGCGCCGCTCTCGGTGAACGGGAGCAGGATGGCGGAGATGCCCGTGACCTTCCGCCGCGGGCGAATCATGGCGATGGGGTTGATCATGGAATCTGGTATACTCCACGCCCCCGCAACGCCTCGAATTTCGAAGCACGAAATTCGAAGCACATGGGAGTTGCGCAATTGGCTTGGTGGGGCAGACATTCGTGTCTGCCTCGTGAGGCGACTGGCGGCAGACACGAATGTCTGCCCCACCAAAAACAAGCAGATCCGAGCCCAACTGCGTAACTCCTAGCACAAAGGAAGACCGTAATCCGCCGGCGTGGTTCGTCTTTCGGATTTCGTACTTCGGATTTCGTGCTTACGAGGGGCCGTGATGACGCACCGCGACGCGCTGGAGGTTCTGGCACGGCACCGCCGCGACCACGTCGTCGTGACGACGATGGGCTCGGTCGCCGTCTGGCCGCACCTGTCCGACACGCCCCGCGACTTCCACTACCTGCCGTCGAGCATGGGGCAGGGGGTGCCGCTCGCGCTCGGGCTGTGCCTCGCGAAGCCGGGACTCCCCGTGGTGGTGCTCACCGGCGACGGCGGGCTCCTGATGAACCTCGGGTGCCTCGTCACGGTGACGCAGTTCGCGGTGCCGCTGACGGTGGTGCTGATCGACAACGGGCTCTACGAGGTGACCGGCGGGCAGCCGGTGCCGAACGCGGGCCGCACCGATTTCGCCGCGATCGCCCGCGGGGCCGGGCTCGGGCGCGTCTTCCCGTGCGAGACACGCGGCGAATGGGAGGCGGCCGCGGAAGAGGCGCTCGGCGGCCCGGGACCGGTGTTCGTGTGGCTGAAGGTGGCGGGCGAGCGCGGCAAGCCGACGCCGGCCGCCCCGCGGCCGATGGCCGAGCAGATCGCACGGTTTCGCGCGGGGATCGCTCTCAATCCCTGTGCTCCCGCACCGGGCTAAAGGAGTCGACCCCCCACGGGGGTGAAGAGTTGCGTTGGGTTTCCGCCCCGGACGGGCCGGCGTGTTTAGCCCGGTGCGGGAGCACCGGGATTGAGTCACGCGGCTATTGAGACCGTGCCGCCGGAGCGGGCCGAGAGCGGCTTCATCGCCTTGAACACCAGCACCCGGCCGATGAGCCGTTCGAGGACCACCAGCGGCAGCACCCGCCACGGGTGCGGCAGTTCGGACCGCCGCAGGTGCCGCTTCGACACCTTGAACTCGTGGAACGCCCGGAACGTGTGCCGCAACTGCCGGCCGGTCACCTTCGCGCCGGTCGCCGAGTCGGCCGGCCGCTGCCAGTACAGCCACTGGAGCGGGAGGATGAGGTCCTGCCAGTAGCCGGCGTCGTAATGGGCCGGGAACAGGCCGATCACCTTGCCGCCGCCCTTCAGCACGCGGAACAGCTCGGCGACCCGCGACGGGGCCGGCGGGGTCGGGTCGTGCAGCGCGTTCCAGGTCACCACGTCGAACGCGCCGTCCGGGAACGGTAGGGCCGTGGTCCCGACGCTGACGGTGCGGATCGGCAGGACGTGCCGGCCGAGGTTCTCGCGGACCAACTCGTCGGCATCGGCCGTGGTGAGCCCGACGGTCACCGGGGTGCCGGCACTGGCGTAGCGCACTGCGTCGCTGCCGAGCCCGGGGCCGAGCAGGAGCAGCGATTCGCCGGGGTGCCGGCCGAACTCCAGCGCCCCGGGCAGCCACGCGCCGTGGCGTTGGTACCGCTTTTGCTCCAGCTCGTCGTACCACGCGGCCGAGAACGGCACGAGCCCGCAGGCTGCGCGGCCGTGGCCCAGCGGGCGGATCAACTCGCGGTTCGCGAGAACGATCGGGTCGAGCGGCTGGCGGAGCGCCGCGAGCCGCCGCGACGACGCGACCGGGGCCGCGGGCTCGCGCTCGGGCAGGAACGCGACCTCGGCGTCGTAGAGTTTCAGGTTTCCCCGTGCCGCGTCCATGACACGCCCCGTGCCCGCCTCCGGCGGTGTGGTTGGCTAGAATGATCGCACCGGATAGCGTCGGGCCCCGACGGCGTCAAGCCCGGCGAGCGGGCGAGTTCACCGGGTCCGGGCGGGCGTGGAGGCACACATGAGTCGGCTGTTGGGCACCATCAAGCGGATGTTCGGCGGGGGCGGGGACCGGCCCCCGGACCTCGACGCGACCCTCAACGTACTCCGCACCAAGACCCCGACGCCCGTGTTCTGGCTCGTCGGCAAGACGCAGTCCGGGAAGACGTCGATCATCAAGCACCTGACCGGGGCCGACGACGCGGTCATCGGGGCCGGGTTCCGCCCGACCACGAAGACCACCCGGCGGTTCGACTTCCCCAGCTCCGACGCGCCGCTCCTGGCGTTCCTCGACACCCGCGGCCTCGACGAGCCCGGGTACGACGCCACCGCCGACGTTGCGGCGCTCGACGGCCAGGCGCACGTCGTCGTCGTCACCGCGAAGGCGACCGACTTCGCCCAGGGGAACGTGCGGGCGGCCCTCGAACCGATCCGCGCCGCGAGCCCGTCGCGCCCGGTCGTGCTGTGCGTCACCACGCTCCACGAGGCGATCCCCCGCCAGCCGCACCCGACGCCGTACCCGTTCTCCGTTCAGGAATCAGGAGTCGGGGGGCCGGAGTCGGGAACCCAGGGCGCGGGCCGCACCGGTGCGGAGCCGGGCTCCGGGCTCCCGAATCCGGACCCCCGACCCACGGTTCCCGACGACCTGCGCCGGTGCATCGAGGAGCACACCCGTGCGTTCGCCGGGCTGTTCGACGTCGTCGTGCCGATCGACCTGACGCGGCCCGAGGACGGGTTCCCCGACCCGGAGTACGGCGGCGAGCAGTTGAAGCAGGCGCTGCTGACGACCCTCCCCGGCGCGTACCGCCAAACGCTCCTGCGGCTCAAGGACGCGACCGACGCGCTCAAGGACGTCCACCAGCGGCACGCCGAGCCGGTGATCCTCGGGTACAGCACGATGGCCGCGACCGCGGGCGCGGTGCCGGTGCCGTTCGTGGACATGGTCATCATCCCCGGCATCCAGGCCCGCATGGCGGCCGACCTCGCGAAGCAGTACGGCCAGGCGATGACGATGGACCGGTACCGCGAGATCGCCGCCGCGGTCGGCGTCGGCCTCGTGTCGCGGCAACTCGCCCGCCAGGCGACGAAGTTCATCCCGGTCGTCGGCTCGGCCGTCGGGGCGGCGGTCGGCGGCGCGTCCACCTACGCCCTGGGCCGCGCGCTGTGCTACTACTTCCAGGCCGCGTGCGAGGGCCACGTCCCGGACGCCCAGGCGCTCAAGGCGTACTACCGGGAGCAGTACAGCGCCGCCGAGCAGCGCTGGAAGAAGGACGCGGCCGCGGCGAAGGACAGGCCCCCACAGGTCTAGTGGGGCGGGCACGGCGTCCGGCGAAGCCCCGCCGGAGGCAGCCGGCGGGCCGCCACGGAGGGCGGCCCCTACAAACCGAACACGAAAACCCTTGTAGGGGCCGCCCTCCGTGGCG
>NZ_JBHYGG010000162.1:0-6344 GCF_051859125.1 Gemmata sp. | reverse complement strand
CACCTCGCCCCGTTCCTACGGGGAGAGGTCGCCGCGCTTCGCGGCGGGTGAGGGGAAGCCACCGTCTACCAACTCCAACGCCGAGCCTCGTTCCAGAATCGGTCCCGCGTCAAATCGCTGAAATGCCCACTCTTCATCGGCGTCTCACCCACTGACGGGCCGCCGCCCGTATCATGTCTAACCGGTTCTCGGGTTGCCGCGGGTGTGTTCCCATGCCGTCTCGTCGCTCGGTCGCGCTCGTCGTCGCGCTGTGGCTCGCCGTCACCGGGTACGTGGTGTACCGCGACGTGTGGCCGGTGCTGTTCGCCGCCGGGCCGCCGCCCGTCGCCATCGACCTCGCCGACGAGGCCGCCCAGAACATCCCCACGCGCTGGACGATCACCTGGAGCGGCAAGCCGGCCGGCAAGCTCACCACGAGCCTGAAGTACCTCGACGCCGACGACACGTTCCGCATCACCAACGAGTTCCGCAACGTCCGCGTCGAGGTCAGCGGCCTCGCGGTCGTGGTGCCCGAACTGCGGAACGTCACCCGCATCACCCGTTCCGGCGACCTCCGCGAGCAGTCCGCCGACGGCAAGCTGGAGGCGTACTTCGGCACGAGCAAGTTCGCCGAGGCGACCGCGAAGGTGGCCGGCACGGTCGAGAACGGGCACCTGGTCGCGGCGTGCGAGATCACGTCGCCGTTCGGGAACGTGAGCCAGGCCCTCGATCCCGTCCCGGTGCCGCGGGGGCAACCGCTGAACCCGCTCCAGCCGGTGAACCGCGTCACGAACGTCCGCCCCGGCCGCCGGTGGGTCGTCAGCGAGAGCGACCCGCTCGGCGAGGCGGTGGGGGCGTTCGTGCGCTCGCAGGCCGCGCAGTACGGGCTCAAGCTACCCGAGGAGAAGCGCGAGCCGCTGCTGGCCGAGGTGCTGACCGACCCGCAGACCATCGACTGGCGCGGCCACGGGAGCGAGTGCTGGGTGATCGAGTACCGCCGCGGCCCGGACGTCGCGGCGCGGACCCACATCCGCACCGCCGACGGGAAGGTGCTGCGGCAGGAAGCGTTCAAGTCCGGCGAGACGCTCCGCATCGAGCGCGACGAGTGATCCGATCGGTCGCCGCGGGCAAAGTGAGTCCGGACATGCGAGTCCGGAGCCGATCAAAAAGTTCGGTGCGAGGTCGGCTGTAACCAGATGTTGCCAAACGAGTTCGGCGGTTGACTATTGCTCTAATAGAAATTTGTCCGCAAGAATTATGATGATTTGGCGAAATCGGAGTTCATCGGGGACGGGTGGCGCAGGCGCGCCAAATCAATGAGAAGCGGCTCGTGCGGTCCGTCACAAGAGACCGCGACCGGACTTCGGGGCTGAAACATGATCGACATCGCGAACGTCACGAAGTCCTACGGGCCGAAGCTGGCCGTCCGCGACCTCACTCTCAAGGTTCCCGCGGGCGAGTTGTTCGCGTTCCTCGGTCCGAACGGGGCCGGGAAGACGACCACCATCAAGATGCTGTGCGGGCTCCTGTTCCCGACGACCGGCACCGTCCGCGTCGGCGGGTTCGACGTCCGCACCCACGGCGACCAGGCCCGCGCACTTGTGAGCTACGTCCCGGACCAGCCGTTCCTGTACGAGAAGCTCACCGGCCGCGAGTTCCTCCAGTTCACCGCCGACCTGTACGGGATGCCGCGGGACCGGGCCGCCGCGAAGATCGAGGAAGTCATCGGCCTGTTCCACCTCGACGAGTTCGTGGACGACCTCACCGAGCGGTACTCGCACGGGATGCGGCAGCGCACGGTGTTCGCCGCGGCGCTGGTCCACGACCCGAAGCTGCTGATCGCCGACGAGCCCACGGTCGGCCTCGACCCGAAGAGCATCCGCGAGCTGAAGACGCTCCTCCGCAAGCTCGCGGACTCGGGCACGACGGTGTTCCTGAGCACGCACACGCTCGACATCGCCCAGGAACTCGCCGACCGCATCGGCATCATCGACCGCGGCCAACTGCTCGGCTGCGGCACGCTCACCGACCTGCGAAAGCAGGCCGCGATGGACGGCAGCCTCGAGGACCTGTTCCTGGCGATCACAAAGGAAGAATCCGAAGCGGTCGGTGCGTGATGCCTTTCGAGCCACGGGGTTCACCCCCGTGGTGGTTTGGCGACCCGAAGACCACGGGGGTGAACCCCGTGGCTCGAACGAACGCGAGCAACCCCATGTCGTCCGCAACACTCCCCGCCCCCGAGCAGGCCGCGACGTTCCGGCGGCTCCGCACGCGGCTGGTCCGCAACGGGCTCCGCGTGGCGCTGGAGCACAGCCGCACCCGCGTCGTGACCATGCTCGGCACGAGCGCGTTCGTGTTCGGGTTCACGTTCGCGGTGGGGCTGTACCTGTTCAACCAGCTCGGGAAGGCGAACATCCCGTTCAAGGGGGCGATCGTCGAGGGGCTGTTCGACCTGATGTTCTTCACCCTCGGCACGATGCTCGTGTTCTCGACCGGGCTCATCCTCTACGCGAGCCTGTTCACCAGCCCCGAGGCCCGGTTCCTGCTGTGCTCGCCGGCGCGGGCCGACCGCATTTTCGCCACGAAGTTCCAGGCCGCCGTCGCGTTCAGCTCGTGGGGGTTCGTCGTCCTCGGCATCCCCGTGTTCCTCGCCTACGGGTACGTCACGAGCGTCCCGTGGTTCTTCTACGCGCTGCTCCCGCCGTACCTCCTCGGGTACGTCCTGCTCCCGGGTTCGCTCTCGGCCGTCCTGTGCCTGCTCCTCGTGCGGTACATGCCGCGGAACCGCCGGCAGTTCTTCGCCGTGCTCGCGGTCGTGGCGGTCGCGGTCGCCGGGGTGTGGCTGTACAAGGTCGGCGTCGGGCTGAAGAGGTCGGCGGCGACCGGGGGCCGGGAACTCGACGACCTCATCGGCCAGTTCGACCTGTTCCGCAGCGGGCTGGCCCCGAGCCACTGGATGACCCGCGGGGTGATGGCCGCGGCCCGCAACGACCCGGCCGGGGCGCTCGTCCCGCTCGCGCAGGTGTGGAGCAACGGGCTGCTGCTCTACGTGGTCGCCGCGTGGACCGCGAAGCGGGTGTACCGCACCGCCTACGACCGCACGGCCGGCGGCGGCCGCGGGAAGAAGGTGTACGGCACGAGCTGGCTCGACCGCGCCATGGGCGGGCTCGTGTTCTACCTGAGCCCGCAGACCCGCACCCTCGTGGTCAAGGACTTCCGCACGTTCCGCCGCGACCCGACCCAGTGGGCCGTCCTCATCATCTTCGGCGTGCTCATGATGATCGGCGCGACGAACATGCGGCAGTCGTTCACCGCCGGCCTCGCGACGATGGACCGGTACGCGGTGAGCCTCATGAACCTGTCGGGCACGGCCGTGCTGCTGTGCGCCGGGCTGAGCCGGTTCGTGTTCCCGCTCATCAGCCTTGAGGGGCGGAAATTCTGGATCCTCGGGCTCACGCCGGTGAGCCGCGATCAGTTACTCTGGGGGAAGTTCGTGTTCGCCGCGACCGGCGCGCTCGTGGTCGGCGAGGGGCTCATCCTCGCCAGCGACGCCGTGATCGGCCTGCCGTGGGAGGGGGTCGCGCTCCACGCGGCGGTGATGGCGGTCGTCGCCGTCGGGCTGAGCGGGCTGAACGTCGGGCTCGGGGCGTACCTGCCGAACTTCCGCGAGACCGACCCGTCGAAGATCGTGGTCGGGTTCGGCGGCACGGTGAACATGGTCGCCGGCCTCGGGTTCCTGGTCCTCGTGATCGGGGCCATGGCGGTGCCGCTGCACACGGCCCAACTGGCGCGGGCCGCGGCCGGCGGCGAGCGGGCGATCGGCCCGTGGGTGTACGCCGGGGTGCCGGTGGGGTTGCTGGCCGGGGCGCTGGCCGTAATCCTACCCCTGCGGGCCGGGGCGCGGGCCCTGCGGGCGATGGAGTTCTGATCCGTTCGGAGGCGAGCCGTGGCCGACGAGAAGGTCGAGGTGGACGCGGACGGGTGGGGCGAGCGGGACGGGCGCGACGACTGGGCGGCCCCGCTGCCGCCGGCCCCGCGGGCGCAACCGCGGCCGCGGCGGTCGCACCTGTTCCTCGTCGCCGGGCTGATGCTCTTCGTCGCGCTCATGGCGACCCTCGTGCTCCGCCGGGCCAACGTCGCCCAGGAGCAGGCCGAGGAGGAGCAGCAGGCGGCCCTGGACGGCCGCGCCCAGATGGCGAACGCGAAGGTGCGGGCGGCCCGGGCCAGAACGAACCCCGCGCCGGACCCCGGTCCGAAACTCGACCCGGCCGAGGCCGAGCGCCTCATGGCCGCCGACGCCGCGGCGATGAACCGGCTCGGCCTCTACCGGCTCGACGGCACCGGGGACATCGACGGGGCCGTCGCCGCCCTCCAGGAGGCCGCGAAGCTCGACCCGATGTACGTGATGAACCTGGACCGCGCCCTGAGGCGGAAGGCCGAACTCGCGCACAAGGAGCGAGTCGAGCGCGACCGCGTGTCGGCCGCGGCGGCCGTCGGGGGCGGCCCAGTAATCGCCGTGTTCCCGGAACCGGGAATGTGAAATTTCGGTGAAGGGTGGCGGGACACCGGTGTCTGGGGGGGCCGTTCGGTTACGCTGATGGCGTCGGTACCGCCCGCCCCCCGGAACCCCGTATGAACTTCTGGCACGCCCTCTCCGCGCTCGACACCGGTCCGCTCGTCTTCCTCGCCTTCGCCCTGCTGACCGCCTTCGCGTTCGAGTTCATCAACGGGTTCCACGACACGGCCAACGCCGTGACGACCGTGATCTACACCCGCAGCATGCCGGCGACCCCGGCCGTGCTGTTCTCCGGGTTCATGAACTTCCTCGGCGTGCTGCTCGGCGGCACCGCGGTCGCGTTCGGCATCGTGAACCTGCTCCCGGTCGACCTGCTCGTCCACGGGCGGTCCGGGGCGGCGCTGGTCATGGTGCTGTCGCTGCTCCTGGCCGGGGTCACGTGGAACCTCGGGACGTGGTACCTCGGCCTGCCGGTGAGCAGCTCGCACACGCTCATCGGGTCGATCCTCGGCGTCGGCATCGCGAACAGCCTGTGGAACGGCGCGGGGCTCACCGGTGTGAACTGGCGCGAGTGCGAGAAGGTCGGGCTCGCGCTGTTCCTCTCGCCGCTGCTCGGGTTCGTCCTCTCCGGCGTCCTCCTGCTGCTCCTGCGGGTGGGGTTCCGGTCGCCCCGGCTGTACTCGCCCCCGCAGGGCGACGACCGGCCCCCGGGCGCGATCCGGGCGGTCCTGATCGCGACCTGCGGCGGGGTCAGCTTCGCGCACGGGTCCAACGACGGGCAGAAGGGGATGGGCCTGCTGCTCCTCGTGCTGATCGGGTTCTTCCCGCTCCACTACGCCCTGACGGTGAACGAGCCCGAGTCGGCCCCCGCCCTCTACGCGGCCGCGGGCGACCTGCGGGCCGACTACGCCCGCGCCGGCGTGCCCGTCCCCCAACCGGTCCACGAGGGCCTGTCGGTGATCGAGGAGGAGCTCAAGGGCAAGGCGTCGTTCGACGACCTGCCGCGGGACAAGGACACCCGGTGGGAGGTGCGGCAGGCGGTCATGTCCGTCGCACGGGAACTGAAGCAGGCGGAAGCCAACGACGCGCTGCCGGCCGGGTTCCGCAGGGCCGTCGGCGAGCGCCGCAAGGCGCAGTTCCTCCCCGCCGTCGAGTACGTCCCGCTGTGGGTGGTGATCGGCACCGCGCTGGCGCTGGGGATCGGCACGACCGTGGGGTACAAGCGGATCGTGGAGACGGTCGCCGAGAAGATCGGCAAGACGCACCTGACCTACGGGCAGGGGGTGGTGGCGCAGACCGCGACGGCGTCGATCATCGTCGCCGCGTCACACATCGGCCTCCCGGTGAGCACGACCCAGGTGCTCAGCAGCGCCGTGGCCGGGTCGATGGTGGCGAACCGGTCCGGGGTGCAGGGCGGCACGGTCGCGAAGATCTTCCTCGCGTGGGTGCTGACGCTCCCGGCGTGCATGGCCTTGGCCGCGCTCCTGTTCACCGCCGGCCGCCTGCTGGTGGGGTGAGGGCCGCGACTTGCGGTCCGGTGCGAACCCAGAGCGCCAGTGTTGAAGTCGCTCGTGGTCGCCCGGACCGGCCTGCGGTCGAGAACCCCAGGTGCCCGGCGAGCCGGGAGCGTCAGCGACCGGAGGCGCGTGCTGTACAAAAACTCCGGTCGCTGACGCTCCCGGGTCGCCACGATCCCCGGTGTTCTCGATCTCGCTGACCGACTGATACCAAGTTCGATTGATTCGTGGCTGTTCTGTAGCCGGCCTCTGTGAGGCCGGGCCTCGTGAGGTCGCCCAGGCACCGGCCTCACAGAGGCCGGCTACAGGAACACATCACCCGGATTCGGTAT
>NZ_JBHYGG010000161.1:0-6518 GCF_051859125.1 Gemmata sp. | reverse complement strand
AAAGACCCCTGGTCTGGTAGGGGCCGCCCTCCGTGGCGGCCCGCCAGCCACTTTCTGCGTATCCCAAGAGGAGTTCAACGGAGTGCGGTCACGTCCGACCGCCCCTGCGGCTCTTCTACTTCACCTGGCCCGAGTGGCCCTTGATCTCGCCGACGGGCTCGGCGCGGCCGCCCAGGTGCTTCGCCAGGAACTGCTCGGTCACCGCGAAGAAGTGCAGCCGGTTCTCGGGCCGCACGAACCCGTGCCCCTCGTCCGGGTACAGCACGTACTCGACCGGCTTGCCGGCCTTCCGCATCGCGTCCACGATCTGGTCGCTCTCCGCCACCTTCACCCGCGGGTCGTTCGCGCCCTGGCCGATCAAGAGCGGCCGCTGGATCGCGTCCACCTTGAACAGCGGGGACCGCTCCTTGAGGAACGCCTCCTCCTTCTCCGGGTCGCCGACCCGCTTGGCGAACAGCGCCTTCATCGGGGCCCAGTACGGCGGGATCGTCTTGAGCAGCGTGGTGATGTTGCTCGGGCCGACGATGTCCACCCCGCACGCGAACACCTCGGGCGTGAACGTGAGCCCGACGAGCGTCGCGTACCCGCCGTAGCTGCCGCCCATGATCGCGACCTTCTTCGGGTCGGCGACGCCCTCCTTCGTGATCCACTCGACGGCGTCGAGCAGGTCCTGGTGCATCTTCCCGGCCCACTCGCGGTTGCCGGCGTTGAGGAACGCCTTGCCGTACCCGGTGCTGCCGCGGAAGTTCACCTGGAGCACGGCGTACCCGCGGTTCGCGAGGAACTGCGCGAGCGGGTTGAACCCCCACGAGTCGCGCGCCCACGGGCCGCCGTGGACGAGCAGCACCGTCGGCAGGTTCTTCGCCTCGACCCCGAGCGGCTTCGTCAGGTAGCCGTGGACCGTGAGCCCGTCCTTCGCCTTGTAGCTGATCGGCTCGGTCTCCGCGAGTTGCACCTTCTCCAGCTTCGAGTTGTTGACGAACAGCAGCTCGGCCTTCTTGGTCGGGCGGTCGTAGAGGTAGTACGCGACCGGGCCGTTGTCGGCGGTGTACGCGACGACCCACTTCGACTGGTCCGTGGTCTGGCTGCTCACCGCGAAGTCGCCGCGGCGCACCTTGGCGAGCGCCTCGAAGTCCGCCCTCACGCTGTCGTCGAGCACCTTCCACTCGGTGCGGGCGCGGGTGACCGACACGGCGAGCGGCACGCGGCGCTTCTCGTCGATCATCGCGCCGCCGATGTCGTACTCCTTGTCCTCGGCGACGACCTCTTCCTTGCCCGTGGCGAGGTCGAGCTTCACGAGCCGCATGGTGTTCGCGTCGTGGTTGCCGACGACGTACAGCGTGTTCGCGTCGGCCCCGAACCCGGCCGCGGAGCCCTGCTCCTCGACGGTCCAGTGCTTGATCGTCTTCCACTCGTCGCCGGGCTTGGCCCGCACCAGGAGGTCGTACCCGCCCTCCTTCGCGTTGGCGGCGGTGGCGGCGCGGATCACGAAGTCCTTGTCGGTGGTCCACCCGAGGACGTTGCCGGGGTTCTCGGTGTCGAGCTTCTCCTCGCCCGTCGAGATGGTGACCCGGTGCATGTCGAACGCGGCCTTGGTCCGCTTGTTGAGCCCGACGAGGACCGTGTCCGGGTGGTCCTTGTCGAGGTCCACGCCCTGCACGCGGACGCCCGGGAACGGGGTCAGGTCGCGGGTCTTGGCGGTCGCGAGGTCGGCCGCGAACAGGTGGAAGTTCTCGTCGCCGCCGGCGTCCTGGAGGTACAGCAGGTGCTTGCCGTCGTGCGCCCAGAAGTACGACCGGACGCCGCGCTTCTCGTCGCCGGTGATCTTCTTCGCGTCGCCCTTGTCGAGCGGCCGCACCCACACCTGCATGACGTTCTTGTCGTCCGGCGCGAGGTACGCGAGGTGCTTGCCGTCCGGGCTGACCTGCGGGCCGGCCTTGTCCGGGTTCCCGAACAGCACGTCGCGGGGGATCAGGGGCGGCAGCGCGGCGGACGCCGTGACGGCGGTGGTCAGCATGGTGATCGCGGCCAACAGTGTGGCTCGGCTCATCGAGAGTCCCTCCCGGGTGGTGAACGCGACGTGATTATACGGACCGGGCCGGGCGGCCCTGCGGCGCGTCTGTGCGACACCTGCGTTGGGCCTTTTGGCGAGCGGGGGACGTGAGTCCCCCGGTAGAACCGCCATTCTCAGCTACCGGGGGACTCACGTCCCCCGCTCGCCAAGATCCCCCGGTGCGTCAGTGCGACACCTTGTCGGCCCCGGGGAGGACGGCGCCGAAGTCGCGGGCGATGCGCGCGATGTACGACGTGAGCAGCGCTTCGACGCGGCCGGGGGTGTCGGCGGCGACCACGAACCCGATGTGGTGCTTCACGTCGGCCCGGTGGACGATCTCCGGGTCGGTGAACCCCGACGTGTCCGGCGTCTCGTACCGCGACAGCGACATCACCACCCCGCCGAACCGCGCCTTCAGCGCCGGGAGCCGGTAGGCGTCGGTGCCGCGGGCGACCTCGAGCGCGGCCCACTCGGACCACAGGTTCACCCCGGTCGCGTGCTCGACCATGTCGGCCGTGTGCGCGCCGCCGACGCGGGCCGACGTCTCGATGAAGTAGAACTTGCCGTCGGCGTGCGCCCGCATGAACTCGGTGTGCGACGCGCCCCAGCCGAGCCCGAACCCGGTCAGCACCCGCTCGTTCACCGCCCGCAGCGCCGCGACCTCGGGCCGGTCCCGCGGCACGGTCCGCGTCGCGTACACGCCGCCGCCCTGGTACACGTCGAGCAGCGGCCGCCAGTAGCCGTTCACCTCGGCGAACACCACCTTCCCGTTCGCGCTCAGCGAATCGACGTGGTACAGGTCGCCGGGGACCATCTGCTCGATGAGGTGGAACGAGCGGTCGTCGCCGAGTTCGGTGATCCGCCGCCACACCTCGTCTTGCGTGTGGGCCTTCCGTATCCCGGCAGCCGACGCCTCGCCCCGCGGCTTCACGAGCCACGGGCCGGGCACGCGGGCGAGGAACGCGTTCACCTCGCGGTCGTTGAACAGCGGGCAGAAGTCCGGGATGGTGACGCCAAGTTCGCGGGCCTTCACGCGCATCGCGAGCTTGTCGCGGAACAGCCGCGCCGGCGACTCGCCGAGCCCGAGGTGGGTGGCGCGCAGGTGCTCGCGGACGAGCGCGCCGACCTCGACGTCGAAGTCGTCGAGCGCGACGACGCGGTCGAACGCCAGCCCGCGGGTGAGGAACGCCACCGTGTTGAGGAGCCCGCGGCGGTCGTGGAAGTCCTTGACCGCGAACACGTCGGCGCACGCGCCCCGCGCCCACGGCTCGCCGAGCGCGCCTTCGACGGTGAGCAGGTACGCCGCGTGCCCGTCGGCCTTCAGGCGTTCGAGGAACCGGTTCCCCTTGAAGTAGCTGGCGAGGCAGAGGACGTTCATAGCAAGTGCGGAGTGCGGAATTCGGAGCGCGGAGTCCAGACAGCGGAGCGCCGCGCTCCCATGTCTTATTGCCTTTCAATCCGCATTCCGAATTCCGCACTCCGCATTTCAGCGGACGCGCTCGAAGACCACGGCGCGGCTCCCGCGGCCGAGTTCCCGCCACCGCTCGGGGTGCGCGAGGAAGTATTGTTCGCGGCGCGACTTCCCGTTGTCGGGCTTGGTGTCGTCCGGCGGGTTCGAGGTGATGACGGCGTAGTCGAAGCCCCACCGGTCGCGCCAGCCCTCCAGCTTCGCGCCGAACTCCTCGGGCGGCGACTTGATCGCGTCGATGTACTCCCTGAGCATGTCGTCGCCGTACAGCTCGCACCGGTCGTCCATGTAGATCTTCAGCGTCGGCGCGTAGTAGATGAGGTAGCCGCCGAGGTCGAGGTCGTTGAACACCCGCGACCCCGGCGGGATGACGCGCACCGCGGGGTTCAGATCGACGGGCACCTCGTTCACGTCCATCTGCACCCACCCGGCCCCGATGACCGGCACCGGCACGCGGGCGACGTCGAGCGCCGCCGCCAGCGCGACGAGAGCCGCCGGGATCACCCACCACCGCGTTCCGCCGCGAACGAGCGCTACCCGCGCGGGGTCGTCCTCGGGGTTCCACGCGAGCGAGCCGTCGCCGTTCTTCACGAGGTAGCGGTGAAGTGCGGTGAACCGCCACAGGTCGGCGATGCACACCGCGGCGGTGATCGCGAACAGCGGCCCGTGGCGGATGCTCTTGAACGTGAGCACGAGCCACACGAGCGGGATCAGCCACGTCACGCGCGGCCACTTCGGGAGCGTGCTGAGGAGCAGCACCACGTACACCGCGGCCATCCCGACGATCATGATGCCGGTCTGCGAGGTCGGGTCCATCGGCTTGTGCTCGCTGATGACCTGCGGCATCACCTTGGACGCGAGCAGCCGCTGCCAGATGTCGAGCATCCGCAGCCCGTGCGGGTTGACGAGCGGCGTGAGCAGGCACGCGCTCACGATGCCGACGAGTGCGAACGCGACGGGCCAGTTCGTGATGGGCGAGCGGGGGGCGTCAGCCCCCCGAGTCTTCTCCCCTCCGGGCACCTCGGGGGGCTGACGCCCCCCGCTCGCCAGGAACAACACCCCCCAACCCGCGACACACAGGCCGAGCGTCATCGTGCCGCCGAGGACGCCGCCGTGCAGGTTCGTCCACACGACGTACAGCGGGACCAGCCACGCGAGCCGCCGGATCGAGCACCACCCGCGCTCGTAGTCGATGGCGCACATCATCGTCCACCCGAGGAGCGCGATGGTGAACATGTGCGGGCGGACGTAGTAGTGGAACGCGCCCACAAAAATGCCCCCGCCCACGACCAGCGCCGCGAGCATCGGTCCCATGCCGCCGCCGTACTCGGTTCCGGGTACGTCACGGGCCGGCGAAAGGACGCAGCGCCGGAAGATCAGCGTAAACAGCGCCGCGACGCCGGTGGCGAACGCGAGGAGCATCAGGTCGAAGCCGCCGCGGTCGTGGGCGACGGCCATGAGGACCTCCGAGCCCCACTGCTGCGGCACCCACGGCTGCCCCTCGAACGTGTAGCTGAACGGGTCGGTCTGCGGGATGCCGCGGTCGAGGGTGATCTGGCCGACGACGATGTGCCACAGCGACCCGGGGTCCCAGAACCCGCGCTCGCGGAACGCGAACAGCGTCCCGACCCAGACGAGCAGGAAGAACAGCGTCTCGGGTCGCAGGAACCGGTTCACAGCGCGCCTCCGCCAGCCGAACGGACCGATGGAAGAGTAGTACGGGATTGCGAACCGAAGGGTGAGGGCGCGAGCGGGACCGACGGCCGCACGCGTTTCCGCGATTCCCGTTTGACGCGGCCCGGATCGTTCGGCATGTACAGATAGACACGTCTATTGCCCCGGGGTTTGCACGAAGCCCCAGGGTTTGCACCCTGGGCTACGGCCTGTCGTCCCTCCGGGACTCGGGTGGTTGGTCGGTCCGCGTAGCCCAGGGGTCCCAGGGTTTGCACCCTGGGCTACGGACTGTCGTCCCTCCGGGACTCAAAACCTCCGAGCCCCCAGAGGGGGCGGCAGTGCGTAGCCCCTCGGCCCCAGGGGTTGCACCCTGGGCTACGGACTGTCGTCCCTCCGGGACTTAAAGCATTGAAGCCCCCGAAAGGGGGCGGCAGTGCGTAGCCCAGGGTGCAAACCCTGGGTCTGTGATGCCCACCCGACATCCCCTTCCCCCGCGTGCTCACATGCCCATGCTTACCCTCGACATGGAGGCCGTGCTGTCCCGCGCCGCGGACCTCCGCGCCGAGGGCTCGACCTGGGCCGCCGTCGCCGCCGCGCTCGACATGGACGCCGACGAACTCAAGGCGCTGTGCCGGTTCAACCCGGCGTACCAGCGCGCCGCCGCACGGGCGCGGCGCGAGGTGATCGCCGACGCCGCGGCCGAGTCCATGCGGTTCCTCCGCAAGCGGCTCCGCGGCGACGACGTGAGGGCCGCGCGCCGCGCCGCCGAGACGCTCTCGCGGGTGTGCATGACGCGAATCCGGCACCGCCGCCCGGTGAAGGACCGGCCGCCGCGCGTGGACCCGCGCCTCGAAGGGCTGCGGCCCGAGGACGCCGAGGAGGTATTGTTCCAGTGCGCGATGACCCCCGAGGAGCGCGCCCGGCACGACAAGATCGAGGCCGCGTGCCTCCCCGACTTCGACCGCGGCTTCGCACGGGCCCACGCCGACATGCTCAAGCGCCACAAACTCAAGAACCCGCCGCCCGACAACCCAGACGCGACGGGCACCGGCGTGCCGCGCGCCCCGCACGACCCGAGCGGGCCGGCAAGTGGAGCGGCGCGTGCGCCCCACGACCTCGCGAGCGCGGCCCCCTCACCCGCCGCGAAGCGCGGCGACCTCTCCCCCCGGACGGGGGGCTCAGGAAGTGCGGAGTGCGGAACTCGGATCGCGGAGTTCCAACCCGGTCTTCATTCCGCACTCCCCACTCCGCGTTCCGCACTCGCCGATGCCCCCGGTCTCGGGGGAGAGGTCGCGACGAGGCTCTGCGAGTCGCGGGTGAGGG
>NZ_JBHYGG010000160.1:0-6541 GCF_051859125.1 Gemmata sp. | reverse complement strand
CACGCTCACCCCTCGCTCGGCGCTCGGGCTCGGACCCGGACCACTTCCGACCACTTCCGCTTGCCAACCTGTGCCGCCACCCCACGTCGCGCCGCGTCAACTCGCGGCCTGCACGACCACGGTCGGGGCAAGTTGCGTGCGGCGGCCCTTGAACTGGCTCAGCGCGAACCACCCCGTGCTGGCGACCGTCAGGGCGGTCAGCACCGCGAACGTCGTCTGCGGCGTGCCGGTCCACTGGTTCAGGTACGCCCACCCCGGGGGCAGCACGAACCCGCCGAGCGCGCCGAGCATGCCGACCAGGCCGCCGACCGCGCCCACGTCCCGCGGGAAGTGGTCCGGGATCAGCTTGTACACGGCCGCCTTGCCGACCCCCATGCCGCACCCGAGCACGACGACGAGAGCGGTGAACGCCCACACCCCGAGCCCGAGCGGGACCGACAGCACCAGCCCCGAGGCCAGCATCGCCGCGAACACGCCCCAGAGGACGACCGGCGCGCCCCACTTGTCCGACATCCACCCGCCGAGCGGGCGGAGCAGGCTGGCGGGGAAGATGAACAGCGTGGTGAGCAGGCTCGCGACCTGGAGCACCGCGGTCGGGCCGTCACCGAGGTCGAACGCGGCCCGGAGCTCGGCCCCGTAGACCGAGACGTAGTACTTCGGCAGCGCGAGCGAGAGTGCGACGTACGCCCCGAACACCACGACGTACTGGAGGCTGTACTCCCACACCTTCGCGTACTTCAGCGGGGCCAGGATCGAGCGGTACGACCGGCCCTTCGCGGGGGTGTGGTCCGGCGTCGGCGACCCGAACCACACCGCGGCGGCCATCGCGACGAGCAGCACCGAGTACAGCGCCGGGTAGAACCGCCACCCGCCCGGTAGCGCGCCGCCGAGCAGCCCCGCCGCCGGGATCGAGGTGAGCAGCACGGCCCCGAACAGGCCGAAGATCAGCTTTGTGACCGACGCGCCGACGTTCCCCGCGCCGAACACGCCGAGCGCGAGCCCCTGCTGCTGCTTCGGGAACCACGCGGCGCACCACGCGATGCCGACCGTGAAGCTGTTGCCCGCGAGCCCGAACACCAGGGCGCACGCGAGCAACTCGGTGTACGTCGTCGCGTGGCTCACTAGGTACGTCGGGACCGCGGCGACGAGCATCAGGACCGTCATCACCAGGCGGCCGCCGTACAGGTCGGTCGCGATGCCGGCCGCGAGCCGCGGGAGCGACCCGGCGAGGACCGCGGCGGCCCCGAGCCAGCCGAGTTGCACGTCGGAGAGCCCGAGCTCCTTCTGGATCGGGACGCCGAGGACGCCGAACATGAGCCACACGGCGAACATCAGGGTGAACGCGATTGTGGACAGCCACAACACGCGCGACCGGCGGGCGGATTCGGAGGCCATCGGGGTCATTCCTTTCTGCAGGTGGACGGCGCGTTCTGGAGGATCAGGTTCGCGAGCTGGCCGCGGCACGAGCCGCACCCGGTGCCGGCCCGCGTTTGGTCAGACAGTTTCGGGAGGGTGTCGCACCCGGAACGGATCGCGCCGACGAGCGCCGAGGTGCGGACGTGGTGGCAGTTGCACACTTCCGGGTCGCTGCCGCCGCCCCCGGGGATCGCCTCGCCGGACGCGAGCACGTCGAGCCGGTTGGGCGGCAGCGGGGAGCCGTCGTCGAAGAGCTGCACCAGCCCGGCGGCCGCGGACGCGTCGCCCACGAGGACCGCGCCGACGAGCCGGTTGTCGCGGACCACGAGCTTCCGGTACACCCCGCGGGCCTCCTCGATCACCTGCACGGACTCGTCGCCGGTCCGGTCCGCGTCGATGCGGCCCATGCTCGCGACCTCGACCCCGGCGACCTTGAGCTTCGTGTACACCTTCGACCCGCGGTACGCGGCGCTCGGGTCGGCCCCGGTGAGCACGTCGGCCAGCACCTTGCACTGCTCGTAGATGGGCTGCACCGTGCCGTACACGGTCCGGTCGTGCTCGGCGCACTCGCCCACGGCGTACAGCCGCGTCAGTTGCGTGCGGAGCTGGTTGTCGACGAGGATGCCCGCGTTGCACGGCACGTCGGACTCCCGGGCGAGATCGACCCGGGGCTTGATGCCGCTGGAGAACACGACCATGTCGGCCGGGAGCGTCTCGCCGCCGAAGCTCAGCCCCTCGACCCGCTTGTCGCCGAGGACCGCCTTGGTACTCACCGAGGTCCGCACGGTGATCCCGAGCCGCTCGATGGCCCGGCGGAGGAACTGCCCGCCGAGTGCGTCGACCTGCCGGTTCATCAGCACGTCGAACAGGTGGACCACCGTGACCGACAGGCCGAGGTCGGTGAGCCCCTTGGCCGCCTCCAGCCCGAGGAGACCGCCGCCGACCACCGCGGCCCGCATCCCGGGGCGGGCGTGGTACCGCATCTGCTGGACGTCGGCGGCCGTGCGGTACGCGAACGCGCCCCGCTTCATCGTCCCGTCCGGGCGGCGGAGCCCCTCGACGTCCGGCACGCGGGCCGTGCTGCCGGTCGCGAACACGGCTGTGTCGAAGAAGTGCTCCCTGCCGTCGGACGTCCACAGCCGCTGCGCGGCGTGCGACAGCCGGGTGACCGCGACCCCGGGGACGAACTGCACGCCCCGCTCGGCGTACCACGCCCGCGGCTTCAGGGTGATCTCGTCCACCGCCCCGCCCGTGAGGACGCGGTTCAGGAGGATGCGGTTGTACGCGCCGTGCGGCTCCTCGCCGAACACGGTGACGGCGAACTTCGTGAGCCCGCCGCGGGCCGCCAGCTCGTCGAGGAGCCGGGCCGTCGCCATTCCGTTGCCGATGATCGCCAGCGCCGGCCTGGTCACGCGGGGGCCTCCTCGGGCGGGCGGACGGCGGCCACGCGGACCGCGGCCACCTTGTACTCGGGCATCCGGCTCGTCGGGTCGAGCGCCGGGTTGGTCAGCAGGTTCACCGCGTCGCGGCCGCCCCAGTGGAACGGCACGAAGATCGTGTCCTGCCGCACGTCGTGGGACACGTCGGCCGCGAACTCGGCCCGACCGCGGCGGGTCTCGAGCACCAGCACGCTGCCCCGCTCGGCGCCGAGGCGGGCCGCGAGGTGCGGGTGGAGCTGCGCCCGGGGCCGCGGCTGGGCCTTCACGAGCGTGCCCACGAGCCGCGTCTGCGCGCCCGAGTTGTAGTGCTCCTTGTAGCGGCCGGTCGTGAGGTAGAGCGGGTAGTCGGCGTCCGGCTCCTCGCCGGCCGGGCGGTGCGCCACCGCGTGGAACTTCGCCTTCCCGTCGGCGTGGTGGAACCGGTCCGCGAACAGCCGCGGCGTGCCGGGGTGGTCCTCCGACGGGCAGGGCCAGAACACGCCGTCTTCGCGGTCGATGCGGTCGTAGGTGATGCCGCTGTAGTCGGCGGTGCCGCCCGCGGTCGCCCGACGGAACTCGTCGAACACCTCGGGGGCCGAGTGGAACGCGAACTTGTCGCCGGCCCCGAGCCGCGTGGCGAGTTCCCGGAGCACGTCGATGTCGCCGCGGACCCCGGGCGGCGGCTCCGCGACGACCCGGCGGCGGATCACCCGCCCCTCCAGGTTCGTCATCGTGCCGTCCTCTTCGGCCCACTGGTAGACCGGGAACACGACGTCCGCCCCGGCCGAGGTTTCGTTGAGGAACGAGTCGCACACCGCGAGCAGGTCGAGCGACTTCAGTCGGCGGGCGATGTTCCCGGCGTGCGGCGACGCCACGGCGACGTTCGAGCCCATGACGAGCAGCCCGCGGATGCCGCCCTCCGGCCCGAGCGAGTCGAGCAGTTCGTAGGCGCTCTTGCCCTTCCGCGGGAGACTGGCGGGATCGACGCCCCACACCTTCGCGACGTGCTCGCGGTGCGCGTCGACCTCGATGAGCCGGTAGCCGGGGAGCTGGTCGGCCTTCTGGCCGTGCTCGCGGCCGCCCTGGCCGTTCCCCTGGCCGGTGAGCGTGCCGAACCCGCTCGCCGGCCGGCCGACCTTGCCGAGCGCGAGCGCGAGGTTGATGAACGCGAGGACGGTGTCGACGCCCTTGCTCTGCTGCTCCGGGCCGCGGCCCGTGAGGATCATGGCCCCCTCGGCCTCGGCGAGCCACCGCACGCACGTGCGGAGCGCCGCCTCGCCGACGCCGGTGATCCGCTCGACCCGCGGCGGGTCGTAAGCGAGGACGGTGCCGCGGACCGCGTCGAACCCGACCGTCCGGCTGGCGATGTAGGCCTCGTCGATCAGCCGCTCCTCGATCGCGAGAAACAACAGGCCGTTGGCGAGCGCGAGGTCGGAGCCGGGGGCGAGCGGGAGGTGCAGGTCGGCGGCGCGGGCGGTCGCGGTGCGGCGCGGGTCGGCGACGATGAGCCGGCCGCCGCTGGCCTTCTGGCGGTCGAACCACTGCATGATGGGCGGGAGCGTATCGGCCGAGTTCGCGCCGACGAGCAGGACCACCTCGGCAGCGGCGATGTCGCTCACCGGGAACGGGAGCCCGCGGTCGATGCCGAACGCCTTGTTCCCGGCCCCGGCCGCGCTCGACATGCAGTACCGGCCGTTGTAGTCCATGTGCGGCGTGCCCACCGCGAGCCGGGCGAACTTGCCGAGCAGGTACGCCTTCTCGTTGGTCAGCGCGCCGGACCCGAACACGCCGACCGCGGCCGGCCCGTGCGAATCGCGGATGCGGCGGACGCCGTCGGCGACGAAGTCGAGCGCCTCGCCCCACGCCGCCGGCGCGAGGTGCCCCGCGGCGGTGCGCATCAGCGGCGTCGTCAGCCGAGCGGGGTTCCCCAACAGTTCCCCGCAGGACCAGCCCTTGATGCAGAGTTGCCCGTTGTTCACGGGGAACTGCGGGTCGCCGGCGACGGCCCACGCGTCGCCGCCGCCCGGTTGCGTCATGACGATGCCGCACTGGTACGCGCAGTACGGGCAGTGCGTGCGGCACGCCGTCGCGGGGGGCAGCACGGCGAGTGAGACGACCGGGGCGGACACGGTGGAACCCGACTGAACGAAGGAGGTGGCAGCCGCCGCACGGGCCGCTGCTCACCCGGGTCGAGAAAGTCAACGAAGGGGCCGCCGGCGTGGGTGCCGTTACCGCTGGGCACGTCTCCGTGCGGTCTTCGCTGGGTGATCTGTGGGAAAGCACGCGGTGTGCCACAGTGACACGGTCGCCCGGCCTTGCGCCGCGTCGCGAGCCGGAACCGGCCAATTCCAAGCGATTTATGCGTGCCGAAATCTGGGGCGAGACGTGGAAGACCACAGGTTTGACGCCCGGTCCCTCTGCAAACGTGCCCGATGTGTGGGCGTCGCGGGTGAGGTGGTGTCGACCGCCCCTGTGTGATCAGGGGTGCTCGCCGGGATGCGAGATCCGAGAAGGCCGGACCAAGGCGGACATGTGGCCCTCAACCTCCGGCGGCCGCTCCCGACCGTCCATTCCGGTTCGCGAGGACGGGTTCGCCCACCACATCTCCTACACGCCGGCGCGAGCCCCGGCCCGCGCCGGCCGGTGCGGAGTGGATCGCGGGCGGCCGGACGCGGTCCTGAGGCGTGATTCAATCGGTCGCGCCGAGTTCGTCGATTGCCTCGGCGGTCGTGTCGTAGAGCGCCCAGAGGGTGTCCAGGGCCGTCGTGCGGAGCAGCTCGCGGATCTGCTTGTTCACCCCGGCCAGCACCAGCTCGCTGCCCCGCTGCTTGGCCATCAGGTGGCACCGGAGCAGGAACGTGATGAACGCGGACCCGAAGTAGTTCACGCCCGAGAGGTCCACGATGATCTGGTTCGGCGGGTTCTCCTTCAGCGGGGCCAGCACCATCTGCGCGGCGGGCTGGAGCAGCGTCTCGGGCAGGTGCTCGATCTGCGGCGACGGGATGATGACGGCGATGTCGCCGTGCCGCCGGACCTGGAAGAACTCCTTGGTCAGGTCCGCGTCGGTGGTCATGGCGTGGCCCCTCGTAAAAGCGAAACGAACGCGGGCGAACTGTCCCACAAAGCGTAGCCGTGCGGGGGCGGCGAATCAAGCACCGCGGCACCGGGGCCGCCGCAACCGGGTGAATCCTCTCGGCCGGGTGCCTGTCTATAATGGTGTGGCGGGGTGGTGCGGCGAACGGTCCGGAGCGAAGACGCCTTCCCCGGTATGTCGTTCTCGACTAAGTTGAATTCCCCCGGCCGCGCGAGCGGGGCACCGTGGCTCCTCCCGGCGGGCCGAACCCGCCTTGACATCATCCTGACAAGCGTAAAGGAACGTGGGATGGCTAACCCGGCACCGGTTCAAGACGAGGAAGCGACCCCGAAGAAGGCGCGGGCCGAGCAGCTCGCGGCCGCCGTTTGCGCGGCGGTGATGAGCGGCCTGGGGCGGCCGCGGAACCTGTTCCGGGTGTCCGCCGTGCGGCTCTGGGACAACCGGTACCGCGTGAACGTGCAGACCGGGGCCGACTCGGTCTCCACGCACATCGCCCACAGCTTCTTCGTCGCGGCCGACGACAAGGGGAACGTGGTCGAGTCGATACCGCCGATCGCGAAGCTGTATTGACCGCGGCCGGCCCGTAACGCGCGAGGGGCGGGCACACGTTGTG
>NZ_JBHYGG010000159.1:0-6609 GCF_051859125.1 Gemmata sp. | reverse complement strand
CCGAGCGCCGAGCGAGGGTTCACGTTGACCCTCGCTCGGCGCTCGGGCTCGGACCAGACCGCCTCCCGCCAACCACGGTTCCGGATCAATCCGGCCGGGACGCAGTCGCCCGTTACTTCAGCGGCGCGACGCTCGCGGTCTTCGGGTCGAACCGCAGCGCGTGAACGTGGCTGTGCTGGCCGACCGCCCACACGAGCTTGCGGGCCGGGTCGTACATCAGCCCCATCGAGTTGTTGAACGCGCCCGCCTTGCCGACCGGGTCGTCGCCGGGCAACTCGACTGACGCCCAGGCGTTCGCGGCGCAGTCGAACGACAGCCACCGCCACGCGCCGGCCGCGTCCTTCACCCGCCCGCCGATGAGCACGAGGTCCGCGTCCGGCAGGTACGCCGTCTCGCGGCAGTGGACGAGCGCACTGTCTGCCCCGGGCGGGTCGAGCCACTTCGCCTCACCGGTCTTCAGGTCGTAGGCCGCGACGTTCCCCTTCTTCGGCCCGGTGCCGCTGAACAGGAGCAGGCGGTCGCGCTTCGCGTCGTGGGCCATGCCGTGCTGGTCGGCGGTCTTCGCGGGAAGCTCGCCCTTCAGCGGCAAGGGCTTCCACGTCCGGCTCGCGGCGTCGAGCCGCCACAGCCCGCCCTTTTCGCCCTGCCGCGGGTCGGCCCACACGACCGCACCGGCCGGCGTGCCGCACACCGTCACCACGTAGAAGTTCGGGCGGTACGGGTTCTTCTCGGGCGACCGCGACCACTTCCCCGTATCGGCGTCGAAGAAGTACGTCCACTCGTGCGGGGCGAACAGGAACGCCTTCAGGTTCGGGTCGTACCCGGTGGACTTGTACGTGTGCCCGGTCATCCACGGGTTCCCCTTGAAGCTCCACTCCCCATGAACCTGATCGTTGGTGTAGACGTACTCGGCGGGATACTCGGGCGCGAACGGCAGCGAGTACCGGTCGGTCCTCACGTCGTACACCTGCGGGGCGGTGCCGCTGTACGCCGAGTGCCCGCCGGAGAACCGCACGATCTTGTCGCGGGCCACGTCAAACACCGCCGAGCCCCAGTCCATGTTCATGAGCGGCCGCTTCGGCGTCGCCCGGACCACCCAGCGGTTCGCGGGGAGGTCATTGAGGTCGGCGGCGACCTTCGCGGGATCGGCCGCGGGCACCCCCTCCGCGTACCACGCCGGGTCGTGCGACCCGGTCCGCTTCACGACCGTACCCGGTTTCGTGCCGAACGCCTCGGCACCGGCCGCGTCGGGCTTCGTGAGGTCGAAGCGGCACGTCCAGGCGCGGTTCTGTGCGTCGAGCAGCAGCACCGTGTCGTCCCCATCGACCGCCGCCGAGACGAACACGTTCGACGGCCCGACGGGCGCGACCGCGGGCTTCCCCTTCTGATTGTCCCAGCGCGCGACCAGCTCCCACTTCGCCGCCGCGGCGTCGAACACCCACGCTTCGAGCGGCAGCGGGCGGTACAGGCTCGCGACGTAGTCCGTGGTCGAGGTGTACGTGTACCCGCCGACGAGCAGGAGCTTCTTCGCCTTGGGTAGCCACAGCAGTGCGTGTCCGCCTCGCGGTGCCGGCGAAACGGGCGGCTTCAGCTCGGTCCAGGTGCCGGTCGCGGTGTCGAACGCCCAGGTGTCGGCGACGAGCTGGTCGAGCCGGTCGCCGCCGAACAGCACGACCTTCTTCGTGACGTGGTCGTAAGCGAGCCGCGCGTTGGCACGCGCCGGTGGTTGCCGCTCGGCCTTCACCGGCTCCCATTTGTTGTCGGCCGGGGAGTACGTCCAGGTGCCAGGGTCGCCGCGATCGGTGGTGATGTTCCCGCCGCCGAACAGCACGAACTTCTTCGCCCCGTGGTCGTAGCACATCGACGACCACAGCAGAATGCCGCCGAGCGCCTTCTGCGGGTGCGTCTCGGGGGCCATATCCTTCCACGCACGCGTTGCCGGCTCGTAGCGGAACGTGCTGCCGCCGGCGTAGAAGTAGAACGCCTTTGTGTCCGGGTCGTAGTCGTACTTCTGGCCGAGCGAGAAGGTGCCGTAGACGGTCCAGTTCGGCCGCACGCCGCCGGCCGCGTCGGCGAGCGCCCAGGTCTCGCCCTTCCAAGCCGGGGCGGTGACCGGGCCGACCTCCGGCCCCCAGTCCGTGCCCGGCGGGAGGTCGTTCCGCCACGCCCCGGCGGGGTCGAACGACAGCACGTCGAACGGCCGCGGCTTCTTGTACTCGCCCGACGCGGTGCGGCCGCCGAGGACGGTGAACCGCTTCGCCACCGGGTCGAACCCGAGCGGCACGTCCCACCGGCGGCCCTCGATGACCGCGTCGGTCCTCACCCAGGAGTTCGGTGCGGGTTCCGCGGCCGGTGCGGCCGCCGCGACGAGGAGCACGAGAACGAGGGGGAGCGTTCGCACGGGGGAACCTCGGGGGAGCGGGGACACCTGCCGTTGTCCCGCACCGGCAGCCGCGCGACAAGGACGCGCGGCGCATTGGCCGCGTCATTGTCTTTCGGTCTACCGCTCCAAGCAGCGCACCCGCCGGACCCTCTCAGCGCCGCCCCACTGTTCCCGCCGCACCTTCACACCACCATCTCGAAAATTCCATGTGCCCCGCGGGTGGGACCGGATTAGATTGAACGCGCCCAGCCCGCCCCGTGTGAACCCGCCCCGGCCGGTGGCGCGACTTGCGACCGCGGCGGGCAGACGCACGACTGGGTTGACGAAGTCACCCGGGGCGGTCGCGCCGAACAGACGGGCGTCGGCCCCCGCACCCGAACCGTTGGAGAGCCCGCATGAAGGTCGGCGTGGTCGGGAGCGGACTGGTCGGCGCGACCGCGGCGTACGCGCTCGTGATGCGGGGCGTGGGCCGCGAGATCGTGCTCGTGGACAAGAACCCGGCCCGCGCCGCGGCCGAGGCCGACGACATCCGCCACGCGGTCCCGTTCGCGCACCCGCTGGAGGTCCGGGCCGGCGGGTACGCCGACCTCGCGGGGTGCCGGGCCGTCGTGCTGTGCGCCGGCGTCGGCCAGAAGCCGGGCGAGACGCGGCTGCAACTCCTCAAGCGGAACGCGGCCGTGTTCCGGGAGGTGGTGCCCGCGGTGCTGGCGCACGCGCCGGACGCGGTCCTCGTGGTCGCCACGAACCCGGTCGACGTGATGACCCACCTCGCGGCCCGGTCCGCGGCCGAGGTCGGGGTGCCCGCGGGCCGCGTGTTCGGCTCGGGCACCACGCTCGACACGGCCCGGTTCCGGTCGCTGCTCGGGGCCCGGTGCGGGGTGGACGCGCACCACGTCCACGCCTCCGTCATCGGCGAGCACGGCGACTCCGAGGTGCTCACGTGGTCGCTGGCGACCGTCGCCGGGATGCCGCTCGACGAGTTCGCCCGGCTCCGGGGCGCGGACCTGTCGGCCCCGGTGCGGGCCGGGATCGACGAACAGGTCCGCCGGGCCGCGTACACCATCATCGGCGGCAAGGGCGCGACGTACTACGGGATCGGCTCGGCCCTGGCCCGAATCGTGGACGCGGTGCTCCACGACCAGCGGTCGGTTCTCACCGTGTGTTCGCCGACCGCGGAGGTCGAGGGCGTGCGGGACGTGACCCTCGCGCTGCCCCGGCTCGTCGGCGGGGCCGGGGTGATCGAGACGTTCCCGCTCCCGCTGAGTCCCGCCGAGCGGGCCGCCCTCGCGGCCAGCGCCCGCGTGATCCGCGCCGCGCTCGACGAGCTGGACCGCCCCGCGTGACCGCCCGCCCGATACCGCTCCCACAGGACCCCGTGATGCCGCCGACCGCACCCCCGTCGCCCGCCCCCTCGATCAGCGCCTTCGGGCCGGCCCGGTCCACGGTCCCCGGCGCGCCGCTGGCGGCCGACGAGGTGCGGAAGGGGTCGCGTCGGTGAACCTGCTCATCACCAGCACCGTGTGGCGGCAGGACCACAACGGGTTCACGCACCAGGACCCCGGGTTCCTCGACGTGGTGGTGAACAAGAGCGCCGCGGTCACCCGGATCTACCTGCCGCCGGACGTGAACTGCCTACTGTCCGTCGCCGACCACTGCCTGCGGAGCGAGGGGTACATCAACGTCATCGTGTCGGACAAGCAGAACCACCTCCAGTACCTGGACATGGAGACGGCGATCGTCCACTGCACCAAGGGCATCAGCATCTGGCCCAGGGCGAGCACCGACGCGGGGCACGAGCCGGACGTGGTGGTGGCCTCGGCCGGCGACATCCCGACCAAGGAGGCGCTCGCGGCCGTGGACCTGCTCCGCCAGGAGTTCCCGGACCTCCGGATCCGGTTCATCAACGTGGTGGACCTGTTCCGGCTCCAGCCCGACACCGAGCACCCGCACGGCCTCTCCGACCGGGACTTCGACTCGCTGTTCACCGTGGACAAGCCGGTGATCTTCGCGTTCCACGGGTACCCGTGGCTCATCCACCGGCTCGCGTACCGGCGGACCAACCACAAGAACCTGCACGTCCGCGGGTACAAGGAGAAGGGGAACATCAACACCCCGCTCGAGCTGGCGATCCAGAACGAGATCGACCGGTTCACGCTGGCGATCGACGTGATCGACCGCGTACCGACGCTCCAGGTGGCCGGGGCGCACGCCAAGGAGAAGTTCCGCAACATGCAGATCGAGTGCCGGGACTACTCGCACGAGCACGGGGTCGACAAGCCCGACGCGGCCAACTGGAAGTGGCCGTACTGACCGTGTCACGAAGTCGCTCGCGGCTTCGCGGAGGGGCACACCGTGACCGACGCCGTCCTCGTCCTGAACGCCGGGTCGTCGAGCCTCAAGTTCTCCGCCTTCGCGGCGGGGGGCGGGGGCGCCGCGCTCGCGCACGGGCAGGTCGCCGGCCTCGGCACCGGCGCCGCGCCTCACGATGGACGGCGGGAGCGAGCAGTCGTTGCCCGCGGGCGCGACGCACGACGACGCGCTCGCGGTCGTGCTCGAGCAGTGCCAGACCAAACTCGGCGACACTCGCGTCGTCGCGGCCGGGCACCGCGTCGTCCACGGCGGCCTCGCGTTCACCGCTCCGGTGCGCATCGACGACGGCGTGCTCGCGAAGTTGGACGAACTCGTGCCGCTCGCCCCGCTGCACCAGCCGCACAACCTCGCCGCGATCCGGGCCGTCGCGACGCACGCCCCGGGGGTGCCGCAGGTCGCGTGCTTCGACACCGCGTTCCACCGCACCCAGCCGCCGCTCGCCCAGCACTTCGGGCTCCCGCGGGCCCTCACCGACGCGGGCGTGATCCGGTACGGGTTCCACGGGCTGTCCTACGAGTACATCGCCTCGGTGCTCCCGGGCGTCGACCCGCACGCGGCGGGCGGCCGCACGGTGGTCGCGCACCTGGGCAACGGCGCGAGCCTGTGCGCGATGCGGGCGTGCCAGAGCGTCGCGACCACGATGGGGTTCACCCCGGCCGACGGGCTGGTGATGGGGACGCGGTGCGGCTCACTCGACCCGGGGGTCGTGCTGTACCTGATGAACCACCTTGGCATGACCGCGTCGCAGGTGGAGCACCTGATCGACCACGAGTCGGGGCTGCTCGGCGTGTCGGGCGTGTCGAGCGACATGCGCGAACTGCTCGCGAGCAGCGACCCGCGGGCCGCGGAGGCGGTCGACCTGTTCGTGTACCGGATCGGCCGCGAGCTCGGGTCGCTCGCGGCGGCGCTGGGCGGGCTCGACGCGCTGGTGTTCACCGGCGGCATCGGCGAGCACGCGGCCCCGGTGCGGGACCGGGTGGTGCGCGCCGCGGCGTGGCTCGGCGCGTTCGCCGTCCACGTGATCCCGACCAACGAAGAACTGATGATCGCCAACCACACCCGCCGGGTCCTGGGGGTGTAACCGACCCAGGGCACGGATGGTTCCGGACGGACCCGGCGTGGCACGCGAGCCGGCACGCGACCGGAGACCGCGTAAGGTTCTGTACCGGCAGCGTTTGCAGCCAGCGGGTTTGCTCTAACAGACTTTATTCCGGTCAAGTGTGATGATTCCGGACTTCAGAATGGTTCCGGAGGAGGGGTGTGTGGGTCGCCCGGAATCATTGAACCCGCGGCCCCGTGGTTCGTGGTCCCGGCCGATTACAAGTGGGTCACCCGGGCGGTCGTGGCGGACGTGGTGACCGCGACCGTCCGCGGGCTCGACCTGGCGTACCCCGAGGTCACGCCCGAGCAGAAGAAGCGGCTCGCCGAGGCCCGCAAGAAGCTCGACGCCGAGTGAGCGGCGGCCGGCACGGGTGCCGGCCGCCCAGGGTTCCCTCTCAGGAGTGCAGCAATGAGTACGCACCGTCTCCCCCGCACCGTCCTCCTCGGCGCGCTCGCCGCGGCCGCGGGCTGGCTCGCGTTCGGCGTCGGCCGCCCCGAGGCGGCCGGCCAGATCCCCGCCGCGCCGGGCGGCCCCGCACCGGCCGCTGCCGACGCAAAGAAGGACGACCGCGCCGCCGACCGGGCCGCCGTCCAGAAGGCGATCGATGCGTTCGAGGAGGCGTTCAAGAAGGGCGATGCCAAGGCCGTCGCCGGCCTCTGGGCCGCCGAGGGCGAGTACGTCAGCGACGACGGGACGACGCTGACCGGCCGGGCGGCGCTGGAGAAGGCGTACACCGAGTTCTTCGCCAAGAACC